>NZ_JBEOSM010000006.1:0-226381 GCF_040302945.1 Microbacterium sp. NPDC096154 | reverse complement strand
CCGGTCACGCTGGCGCCGAAAACACCAACACACCGCCCGACGACACCATTATCTACGCCGCGGACACACGCCATAAACGCGACTGTAGTACTAGGCCGTGTTGCTAAATCCATTGGAGGGCCGCGGACAGGCAGAGCCCGGCTGCGTATGAACGGGCGGTCTTGTCGTATCGGGACGCGAGCCCTCGCCACTGCTTGACGAAGCTGAAGCACCGCTCGATCACGTTGCGACCCTTGTAGCGCTTCTGCTGCTCGTCGCCGAAGTCGATCGGCCTGCCCTGCTTCTTGCGACGGTGCGCGATCTGGTCGTCGCGCTCGGGGATCGTGGTCTTGATGCCGCGCTCGCGCAGCCAGGCGCGGTTCTTCTTCGACGGATACCCCTTGTCCGCGAGCACACGGTCAGGACGCCGGCGCGGCCGGCCGCGACCGGGGACGTGGATCTCGTCGAGCACGCAGCCGAACATGCTCGTGTCCGCGATCTGCCCGCCGGTGAGCACGAACGCGAGAGCCCGGGCCTGGCCGTCGCAGACGAGGTGGATCTTCGTCGTCAAACCGCCTCGTGACCGGCCGATCGCGTGATCAGGCGGCTCCGGTCCCGACAACGTGTAATTCGACACGGCCCCCTGTGGTCCGCGGCAGTGTCGCGCCATGCTGATGCACGCGCGCGATCGAGGAGTCCACCGACACGACCCAGTCGATCTCGCCCGCAAGAGACGCGCGCTTCTGGACATGGGCGAGCAGGTCTTCCCACACGCCCGCCTCCGCCCATCGGCGGAAGTTCTTGTAGATCGTGTTCCAGTTCCCGAATCGCTCGGGCAGGTCTCGCCAGGCTGAGCCGGTCCGGAACCGCCACGCGGTTGCCTCGACCACCGTGCGACGATCGACAGGTGGGCGGCCTCGCGTCCGCACAGGCGGGAACACGTCCTGGATCAGCTCCCAAACCTCGTCCGTGATGACATCTCGCGACACACCTCAAGGATCGCCGACGCGCCTCAGACCACCATTTAGCAACACGCCCTAGTCCTGTCTAGCAGCGCTGGCGCGATTCGTCCTGTCACATCCTCCCATCGGGCGATGGCGCGGGCGTAGCGTCCCCAGCGGCGAAGATGTCCTCGATCAGGAACCACAGCATCTCGGGTTCGCTGCTCTTGCTCTGCAAGCCAGCCGGCCCGTTTAGCGCGAGGTCGATGATCTGATGCGAGAGCGCGATCGTCCCCCGCCTCGCCCTCACCTGTTCCAGTGACTCGCCGCCACGAGTCGAGTCCGTGGCGAGCGGCGTCCTGAACAGTGCCCCGGCTGCGGGCGAGGATGAAGACGCGAAGCCTGGGATGAGGAGCGCCGACAAGGGACGCTGGTAGGCCGATCCATTGCGTGTCATACCGCAGGTCGGCCAGATCGCCGAGTACGGCGCCGACTGCCCGGAGAGGTCGAGCTGCGAGGTCTCCCAGACCCCACGGGTCGGGTTCCACTTCGCGAAGGGCTGCATCGCCGGGGGTTGCGTGGTCGGGATTGCTTTGCGCATCGTCGTCTTCTTCTAGGGGTGCGCGGACGGCGGGTGAGGACAGCAGGCCGCGCACGTTCTCGATGACGACGAGCTGGGGTTGCAGCGCGTCGATCGCGGCGGCCATGTACGACCAGAGCCCGGAGCGGGTGCCGGGCGCGAGGCCGGCGCGCTTGCCCACGGTCGAGACGTCCTGGCAGGGGAAGCCTCCACAGAGAACATCGACCGGCTCGACGGTGCGCCAGTCGATGGTGGTGATGTCGCCCAGGTTGGGGGCGTCGGGTCAGTGGTGGGCGAAGATGCGGGAGACGTGTTCGTTGTTCTCGGAGAACCAGATCGTCTCGCCATCCAAGGCGTGTTCGACGGCGAGGTCGAGACCGCCGTACCCGGAGAACAGTGATCCGACCCTGAGTGGGCGAGTCCGGTCGTGAGGGTCGTGCATGAGGGCTCCGGTTGACGGGTGATCCCGGTCGGACTTCACGCATGAGGTCACCACCGGGCTGGTCAGCGACCAGGTGCGCGACCACTCGAACCGCCACCGCTTGCCTCGTCGCCGATGCCGTGACCCGCGCGCGGCGCACCACCCCCGCGTACTTCGGAATCCGTGACTCAGGCGGCGCCGCCAGCTCTCGTTCGCCGGCCCACCGAGCCATCACACGTCTTTCAGACGAGGCCGTTTCGGGCTTTGTCGCATCTGATGCGACCGGTCTCGCGGGCTCACCTGCTCTCCGAGCGCGGCCGGAAGGAGCAGCCGAGGTGACGGTTTCGATGCGCGTGATGAGCGCGGGCGATGGATACAAGTACCTGTTGAAGTCCATCGCCGCGGGCGACGGCGACCGGAGCCTGAGCACGCCGCTGACCCGCTACTACGCGGAGGCGGGCACGCCGCCGGGCTTCTGGATGGGCTCGGGGCTGGGTCGTCTCGGGCACGGCGACCTGGTCGAGGGAGGGCAGGTCTCTGAAGCTCAGCTCGCGCTGTTGGTCGGGATGGGCCATGACCCGATCACGGGCGAGCCGCTGGGCCGCGCCTACCAGCAGTTCGCGTCGATCACCGAGCGGATCAAGCAGCGCGTCGACGCCCTCGACCCCGAGTTGGGGCCGGCGACTCGAGCGCAGGAAGTGGCCGCGATCGAGGCGGAGGAAGCCGAGCGCGGCACCCGCCGCGCAGTAGCCGGTTACGACTTCACATTCAGCGTGCCCAAGTCAGTCTCCACGATCTGGGCGGTCGCGGACGCCGGCACCCAAGCCCTGATCGCGGACGCCCATCATGCGGCGGTTGCAGAGCTGGTTGCGTTCCTCGAACGCGAGGTTGCCGCAACCCGCGTCGGTGCAACCGGGCCGGACGGCGCGGTTGCGCACGTCGACGTCGCCGGTGTCGTGGCCGCGGCATTCGATCACTACGACAGCCGTGCGGGCGACCCGCAGTTGCACACCCACGTCGTCGTCAGCAACAAGGTCCTGACCGTGCAGGACGGCCGCTGGCGGACCCTCGCCGGCCGGCCGATGCACTCCGTGGTCGTCGCAGTCTCCGAGCTCTACAACGCCGCGCTGGCCGACCAGCTCACCCGCGTCCTCGGCGTCGAATGGGAAGCACGCGAACGGGGCAGGGACCGGAACCCGGCATGGGAAATCGAGGGCGTGCCCGACGAGCTGGTGACCGAGTTCTCCACCCGGTCCCGACACATCGAGGCCGAGAAAGACCGCCTCATCGCCGGGTACGTCGCCAAGCACGGCAGGCAGCCCTCCGCGCGAACGGTGCTGAAACTTCGGGCGCAGGCGACGCTCGCCACGAGGCCGGAGAAGCAGGTCCGGTCGCTGGCCGACCTCACCGCCGAGTGGCGGCAGCGCGCCGGCCGGGTGCTGCGCCGGGACGCGAACGGCTGGGCGCGCACGTTCACCGCATCCACCGCAGACGCACCGCGGCGGGTGCTGCGCGCCGACGACGTGCCGCTGGATGTGGTGCGCGAGGTCGGGCAGACCGTGATGGAGACGGTGGGCGAGAAGCGTTCGACCTGGACCCGCTGGAACCTGCATGCCGAAGCATCCCGGCAGTTGATGGGGTGGCGGTTCGCCAGCATCCAGGACCGGGAGGCGATCACCGGGCTCGTGGTCGATGCCGCCGAGCACGCTTCGCTGCGGCTGACGCCGCCGGAGCTGGCGTCCAGCCCGTTGCAGTTCCGCCGCGTGGACGGCACCTCTCGGTTCCGGCCGCACGCCTCGACCCTGTTCTCATCCGAAGTCCTGCTGGCCGCCGAAGACCGACTCCTGGCGCGTGCCGCCACAACGGCCGGGCCGGTGGTGCCGTTGGAGACGGTTGAGAGGATCGCCCGCAAGCCCGACGCACGCGGCCGGGTGCTCGGCGAGGATCAGGCCGCGGCCCTTGCCGCGATCGCGGTCTCCGGTCGGGTCGTGGACGTGCTGGTCGGCCCGGCTGGGGCCGGGAAGACGACGGCGATGAACGGGCTCCGCAGGGCGTGGGAGAAGGAGCACGGCACAGGGTCGGTGATCGGGCTCGCCCCCTCGGCGGTCGCCGCGCAGGTCCTCGCCGATGACCTCGGCATCGCCACGGAGAACACGGCGAAGTGGTGGCAGAACCACCTCATGTACGGGACTACGTTCACGGCCGGGCAGCTCGTCATCATCGACGAGGCGAGCCTGGCCGGCACGATGTCGTTGGATCGGCTCACCCACGAAGCCGAGAAGGCCGGCGCGAAAGTCCTCCTGGTCGGCGACTGGGGCCAGCTCCAATCACCCGGCGCCGGCGGCAGTTTCGCCATGCTCGTGCACGCCCGCGATGACGCCCCCGAGCTGACCGATCTGCACCGCTTCACCAACGAATGGGAGAAGACCACCTCGCTCCAGCTACGCCACGGCCGTGCCGAGGCGATCGACGCCCTGATCGAGCACGGCCGGATCACCGGCGGCGACGAGGAAGCGATGATCGACGCCGCCTACACAGAATGGCGGGCCGATCTTGCTGCCGGGCGGGCGTCGATCCTGGTGACCGAGACCCACGCGACCGTCACCGAGCTGAACGCCAGAGCGCGGGCGGATCGGATCATCGACGGCACCGTAAACCCGACCCGCGAACTGCCGCTGCGCGACGGCACCGCGGTCTCCGAGGGCGATCTGGTCATCACCCGCGAGAACGACCGGCGGCTCCGCAACGGCCGAACCTGGGTCCGCAACGGCTCCCGCTGGACCGTCACCGGAGTTCGCGAGGACGGGTCGGTCAGCATCCGCCCGGCCGGGCGCAGGTTCGGCGGCGGGATCGTCCTGCCGGCCGACTATGTGGCCGAGCACCTGGACCTCGGCTACGCGATCACCGCGCACCGCGCCCAGGGCGTCACCACCGACACCGCGCACGCGGTCGTCACCGCCACCACGACGCGGGAGAACTTCTACGTCTCCATGACCCGCGGCGCCCACAGCAACCACGCCTATGTCACCGTCGACCGAGAGGACGCAGAACACGCGGTGCCGCATCCCGGAGACAACCCGAACGTCACCGCTCGCTCGATCCTCTACGGCGTGTTGCAGCACATCGGCGCCGAGCTGTCTGCGCACGAGACGGTCGCTGCCGAGCAGGACCGCTGGGGCTCGATCGCGCAGCTCGCGGCCGAGTACGACACGATCGCGCAAGCCGCCCAGCACGACCGCTGGGCGACCTTGCTCGCCGCGTCCGGGATCACCGCCGAGCAGATCGAAGACGTGCTCGGCTCCGACGCCTACGGCGCGCTGTCGGCCGAGCTGCGTCACGCCGAGGCCAACCACCACGACCTCGACGCGCTGCTCCCGCGGCTGGTCGCCGCGCGGAGTCTGGACGATGCCGATGACATCGCCTCCGTCCTGCACGCCCGCGTGGCACGCGCCACCGCCCGGCCCGCCGGATCAGGCCGCACCCGCAAGGCCCCGAGGCTGATCGTCGGACTGATCCCGCACGCCGGCGGGCAGATGGCAGACGACATGCGGCGAGCCCTGGACGAGCGCCGCGAGCTGATCGAAGGCCGCGCCGACGCCGTGCTCCGCGGCTACCTCACCGATGAGGAGCCGTGGACGGCCGACCTCGGCGCGGCTCCGAGGGGCGACAAGCAGAAGGCGGCGTGGTGGCGTGCCGCTCGCACCGTCGCCGCCTACCGCGACCGCTACGGCATCACCGACGACCGGACCCCGCTCGGCCCGACGCCGGAGAGCACCAGCCAGAAGATCGACGCCATCCGCGCCCGCGCCGCCCTCAACCGCGCCCAGGCGATCGCTCACGAAGGCACGACGGCTGATGCGGTGCGGCCAGCGACCACATCACGCCCCGCACCGAGCTTGTGAACCCGTCCAGCGAGGGCGGCCGTCAGAGAGAGCGCCCCGGCGTGCCCGGCGACGGGTGCCGGTGCCCGAACTCGCGTCCGACCTCGGGCCGCGTCACAGTCCGGTCCGGGGTTCTGTCGGCGTCGAGTAGGTCGATCACGTCGCTGGGCTGGGTGACGAGCGAGGCGAAGCCTTGCTTGATGAGTTCGTTCGGCCCCGCGCTCGCGACGCTGGTCACCGGGCCGGGCACCGCACCGACGCCCCGGCTGAGTTCGCGTGCGGCGATGACAGTGGTCATCGACCCGGACCGAGGACCGGCCTCGGGGATCACGGTCGCACCCGAGAGCGCCGCCAGCAGGCGGTTGCGGGCCAGGAACCTGTGTCTGGTCGGTGCGGCTCCCGGCGGCAGCTCGCTCACCAGCAAGCCGACATCCCCAATGCGATTCAGCAGCTCGCTGTGCCCGGCCGGGTAGGGGCGGTCCAACCCGCCGGCCAGAACGGCGATCGTCTGACCGCTCGCGGCAAGCACGCTCTTGTGCGCGGCCCCTTCGATCCCATAGGCGCCACCGGAGACGACGACCCGTTCCTCATCGGCAAGACCCGCCGCCAGCTCGCCCGCGACCTGCTCTCCATAGGCGGTCGCAGCGCGAGCGCCCGTGATCGTGGCCCGATCGCTCAGCGCCGTCATCAAGAACGAGACCGCACCGCGAGTCCACAGCAGGTACGGCGCACGATCGCTCAGGTCGTTCAGGCCGGCGGGCCATTCCTTGTCGGCGGGGATGAGCGTGCCGAATCCATGCCGCTCCGCCTGAGCCATCTGATCCAGCAGGCCGGGCGTGACCCGCGCCGTCAGTCGTTCGCGCCACATCAGTGTGTCGGCGCGTGCCAGGCCGGGCACTTCGTCGTCGGACTCGATCAGCCGCAGCGTCTCGACCCCGCCGTGACGGGCCAGGACGTACCCCGTGATCGGGTCGTTCGGCTCGGCGATCATCG
Source organism: Microbacterium sp. NPDC096154 (assembly GCF_040302945.1). NCBI lineage: Bacteria > Bacillati > Actinomycetota > Actinomycetes > Micrococcales > Microbacteriaceae > Microbacterium > Microbacterium sp. NPDC096154. The sequence continues at coordinate 219,586 of NZ_JBEOSM010000006.1, read as the reverse complement.
ACAACGCGACCCGCGCCATCCGCTCACCCTGCACCTGCTCCGCCAACGTGGCCATGATCGGTGTCCTCTCGCTCCAAGGTCACCGACGAGGTACACGCCCGCCTGCCGATGGGGTTCCCTCTGCCATAGGACAGTCGTAAACTCGGTAGCGAGGCAGGTTCAGCAAACTATGCGGGTCCTTCGGGACGGCCCTTCGCGGGCACTCGGTTCATAGCCGCCTCCACGACGGAACACCGTCGCGCTATGACGAGGAAAGAGGCCTGCAATGCTCCGGACGTCCGTGGCGCTCAGCGCACGAGGCTATGGCGTACTCCGCTACGCACCCACGAACCTGCTGCTCAACGCGATCCGCACACGGCGCGGCCTGAAGTGGGGCGTCCCCGCGATGCTGCTCGCCGGGGTCTACTTCTACGCCGCGGCGATCTGCACCACGATCATCAACGACGGGGGTCCCGGTTGGCTCTACCTGCTGGTCCTGGTGTTCGTCTGGAACGCCTTCAAGTTCCTTTGGATCGGCCCCGTCAGTCTGATCCAGCTCATAAGTGTCCGTGCGGGGGAGCGTCGCGAACGGCAACCGGTGCCGTCCTCGCGGTGACGCGCAGGCGAGCCCACCGCGCCATAGGGCACTGACCACGACACAGTCGCATTCGGTTGGCGCGTCCCTTCACGGTGTACCGCATCGATTCGGCGTGTCGATGGCTCTGTGATGTCGTTACGAGTAGTATCCGTTACATGCAGGACTTCACGAGCCTGAGCGACGCGGGCCTCACTGACGTTGATCGAGCGCTGCGTCATGAGCGGCTACGTCGCCGTAAGGCGTGGCGTAACTGCGAGCGTTGCGATCAGGCGTTCCTCGGGCGAGGTGATGCGCGCTTCTGCTCGGCTCGCTGTCGAGTCGCCGCGCATCGAGCGGGGAAGGAGTCCTGATGAGTGACACGCTGCGGGTTGTCGCGTCACGTCGGTACGGAACGCTCTCGCCGCTCCGCTATCCGGGAGGAAAGGCGGCGCTCGCTGGCTTCTTTGGCGACATCATCGATGCTCTCAGGGTCGAGCGCGCACGTTATATCGAGCCATATGCCGGTGGCGTGGGAGCTGGGATTGCGTTGCTCCGTGAGGGCATTGTCGAAGAACTGGTTATCAACGACATTGACCCTGCGGTGTACGCCTTCTGGAAATCTGCGGTCGGAGACAATGCCAGCTTCGTTGAAATGGTTGCGTCCGTCCCACTTACGATCGCTGAATGGCAGAAGCAGCGAGAGATATACAGATCGCGCGATGAGCGAGATTCACTCCGCCTCGGGTTCGCCTTCTTCTTTCTGAACAGGACCAATCGTTCAGGGATTCTGAATGCCGGAGTTATCGGCGGTCAGCGGCAGGAAGGGAGATACAAGATTGACGCCCGCTTCAATCGCGAAACGCTCATCGAACGATTGACTGCGATCGGAGGCTTGGCCGATCAGATCACGGTCTCAGACCTTGACGGCAGGACAGTGATCCAGCGTTACGCTCAGGACGATCGAGCATTTATGTACATCGATCCGCCCTATGTTCAGGCGGGGTCTCAGCTCTACCTCAACGCGTTCGACGGGCGCGATCACACAGCCCTCGCGGCGATCGTCAATACGGTGGAGAAGGCGCACTGGCTCATGACGTATGACACGGCTCCACTGATTGAGAAGCTGTATCGCGAGCACTTCCAATGCCGCTTGGAACTGACCTACTCCGCGCGGTATCCGGGGCAGGCCGAAGAACTGCTCGTTGCATCGCCCGCGGTCGCCGGTGTGGTCAAGGCGTTGCAGGGGCAGACTGTAATGGCGGACGCAACAAGCGCCTGAGCAGCGGATTGACCACCTTCCACGCCTGCCGAACGTCCTCTGCGGTCACTGACGCATCTGCGCTGTGCGCGATGAGATTGAACCACTGGATAGAGCCATGTTTGTGGGCGTTTCCCGACTGTATGGCGCCGATGGTCGATTTGAGAGTCTTCTCCGAGCCATAGGTTTGCGCGACCACTTTGAAAACCGCACTCAACTCGCCTGTCGCGGGCGTTGCAGAGCCCTCGAAATGGACCTTGATGGTGGCTTCGAGAACAGAGCGCAATAGGATCGCGGACGCGATAGGCAAGTTTCCCAGGTTGATCCGTCGTAGCTCGAAGTAGCGCAGTTTGAGGTTCAGTGGTGCGTTCTCGTAGTCGAGGCCAGACAGATCGAGCGTGTCCTTTGTGTCTGGATGGTTCGGTCCACGGCTTCCTGCTCCGCTCGGAGGCTCAGGCTGGGGTGGCGTTGCCCCGCCGGTCGCGCTACCGGGACCGCTTGGAGGCATTCCGTGGCTGACACCTTGCGACGGTCCAGGCGGAGTCGGTGGTGCGGGCGCGGCGGGTGATGGTGTCGGCGTTGCTGTAGTGGGTACACGGTTGAGACGGTCCACGAACGGCTGGTAGGCGTCATCACGCTTCTTGAGCTCCGGAGAGCGGGTGTTGAGCCTTCCAGCGCGAAACTCCCCGACTAGATACTCCAATGCACCGAGCTTCTTCTTTGGAAGTTTCGACGCGATCTTTTCGGGAGTTGAGGACCGAGGAAGCAACATGCCGTCTCTATCGAACTCCACCCCGATCGCAGCCGCGATGTCCTTACTTCGGTACGCGTACTCAAAGGCCGACATCGCCAAGTCGTCGCTGGCGGCGTACTGCCGGAGGGTGTGATCGGAGAATGGCGCAGCGGCAAGGAAGCGTCGCATCACAGCCATCTTCATGAACCTTGCGACCTCGACATCGGGGTACTGCGCCTTGACGTCCTCCACAGTCGTCTGGTCGTCCACGAGTGAGTAGTAGAAGGTTGCTTGTTGGTCGCGGCTCCACCGCTTCTTGGAGATGCCAGTGTGCAGTCGGGCAACGTGCGGGGCGGCGGTCGCGCGATCAGGCGCCACGATCACGCGGATTCGCTCGGGGAGGTTTTCTGCCTCGACTGCGTACCGCTTGAGCAGTGAGCGAACCTCGGCTTCGTGACCAGGCACGATCGTCGGGTCGTAGAGAGCCTTGAGTGCGCTGACGCGCCGGTTGCCTTCCAGGACGATGTACGAAGGCGGCTCGTCCCGTGACTCCGCCGCGATCACGATCGGCACCTCGTTGTCGAAGTAGCCGTCGCGAAGGATCAGCCGCGCCGCGCCGAGGACGTCCTCGGAAGCGAACAGATACTTCAAGGCTCCGGCTTCATCGTCGCGACGAGTCGGGATGCGGTAGTTCTCCAGGTCGAGCAGGAGCCGGCTCAGCTCGACCTCCACGATGGGTAGCTGCTCGTAAGCCATGTCCAGCCTCGTCTCGATGATCCGTCCGGCGATCTACGCCCTCGGTGCCGAACGGACGAGAGCTGTCGTTCAGTCCTAACTGTAGCCGCGCTGTTTCGCGATCGGGCTGAGACACGTCGAGGCGCATCAACCGAAGCTCCTCTGACGCGCGAACGCACGAACTGGTTGCCATAGGCGCCCGTGACGCCGTGACAGTTCTCGACGCGGGCAGGCGCCCAGGCACGGGACCACGGTCATGCAAACCATGCAGCCTGCCGGCGACGCCGCGTGGTCGCGTGAACTGCGGAACCAGACGGAAACGAGGCCGAGCTGCCACTTCGGACGCTTGTACGGAACCTGTCGTCGCGTGTCTTCACGGGACGGCCATGGTGCGTCGCCGCCTGGTACTGACCACAGTCCGTGGGACGATAGGCATGGGAGCCGCCGGTTCCGAGCGGGAGAAGGTCCGTTGATTCACGCTCATCGTCCCGTTGCGAGCCGAGCGCTCAGCTTGCATCGGGGGGTATGCAAGGAGTAGCCAATGAGGGTCGCGCGCATCCGTATCGGACGTTTCCGGGGTTATCGCCATGCAGCGCTCGTGGTGCCAGAGAACATGGTGCTTGCAGGTGAGCCGCAGGCGGGCCGCACTGACATCGTCGAGGCCCTGCGCCGGGTTCTCGACGCCCGCAGTACTCGGTCCCGCGTGAATCCTCTCGACGTCTACCGACCTGCTGACGGCGATGAAGAGTCCTTGACGGAGGTAGAGGTGACTCTCCTCGACCTCGGGGAGGACCTCGAAACTCTTCTCAGCGAGAATCTGGAAACGTTCGACCGGGCAACCGGGGAGATCGCCACGCCAAGCAACGCGGGCGACGCGGTTCTGGGCGTACGTCTGTGCTATCGCGCACGATATGACCTCGATACGGACACCGGCGAGCACTGGGTCGATTACCCGGCGCGAAGTGATCCCGCTGCCGGTGTGTTCAAGAAGGCGAGCCGGATCGAGCGTGAGTCTCTGCCTGTCCAGTTCGTTGACAGCGCGCCGGCTCTCCAGCTGCGGGCAGAGGGAGTCCTGAGAGCACTCCTTGCTGATGCCGATCCTGGTGGCCTGGACAGCGCCCTCACCGATCTGGATTCGGCCGTCCATGCTGCAACCGGGTCGTTCTCTGAGACGGAGGTGGTCACTAGCGTTCTGGATAAGGTCATTGATTCCGGACCGCAGACTCTCTTCGGTATCGATGACTCCGCCGACATCAGTTTTCTGGCGGATGACGGTTCTATGGCTGCCCTCCTCAGAGCGCTTCAACCAGCGATCTCGATGGGTGCGGCCGGGGCCCTTCCCGTCCGTTCCCAGGGGTCGACTCTCGAGAGTGTGCTCTCGGCCGCTGAAGCCATCGCAGCCGCGCGAGATGCACAATCAGGCGTCGTCATCATCGGCGATGACTTCGGAGATCGCCTTGACGCATCGTCATCTGAACACATGGCGCGGCTCATCCACGTAACGGCAGGGCAAGCGATCCTCACAACGCGCCGTCCTGAGGTAGTACGAGCATTCGATCCCGGTGAGCTGGTTCGGCTCACGGTCAGCCACGGCGAGAGACGACAGCACCAGCTCTCTGCAGTCACGGACAAGACGGGCCGAGTCAACCGGAGGCTCATCCTGGAGCAGCTTCTCGCAGCGCTGAGCGCGAGAACCGTTGTCCTCCTGGAGGGGCCGCTCGATGTCGAGGGGTACGGCGCGCTCGCGTCGCGGCTCTTCCGGAAGACGAACGAACCGCACCACAGCCTCCCCGCTAACGGCATCCGCCTGGTCGCCCCGCCAGGGTCAGACGGAGGAGTTACCCGGCTCCCAGCCATTGCCGAGATCGCCCTTGAACTCGGATTCCACGTCCGAGCGATCGTCGACAATGACAAGCCAGGACACGAAGATCCAGCAGTCGGAGTCCTTGCAGGAATGATCGAACAACTCGTCGTGCTTCCCACTCGCACCGCCGTGGAGGCCGCACTCATCCGCGGCGTACCCGGAGATCAGCTCCGAGAGACGGTCGAGACCCTGGAAGACTTCGGCATGCCCGCCCTGCCACCCGATCTCGGCGACGACGACATCGCGGACCACCTCATCGCGACGAAAGTGATCAAGAAACAGGGGCTAGGGGCAGCCTGGGCTCACGCACTGACACGACAGCCGCCGATCGCGCGGTCCGCGATCGAAGCAGTCTGCGGCGATACGCTCGGACGCATCGACATCCCTGATCTACCATGACATTCGCCCCGCAGAACCCGGAGCAGCAGCGAGTCGTAGCGACGCAGGCCGAACTCACTGTCGTGCTCGGCGGAGCGGGTGTCGGAAAGACGACCAGCGCGCTCGCCGCAGCTCACGCCCATCTTGAACGAGTAGCAGAAAGCGAACCCCACGATCGGGTCCTGTTCCTCTCGTTCTCTCGTTCCTCGGTGGCGCGCATAGCCTCCCGCGCAAACGAGATTCTCGGCCGCCGAGGCTCCCAGGTGGACATCATGACGTTCCACTCGCTCGCGTTCTCCGTGGTCCGGAGATTCGGGAATCTGGTCGGACACGGCGACGCCGTCCTCGTCAGCCCCGCTCGCGAGAAGCTCGGGCTGGCCCAGCACGAGATCGGATACAGCAGGCTCATCCCGCTCACACTCGAAATCGCTCAGGCCGCACCTGCTGTCGCAGAACACCTTCGCACCCGATGGGGCCTCGTAATCGTCGACGAATTTCAGGACACCGGCGATGCGCAGCAAGACCTCCTTCAGCTGATTGCCCGCGACAGCAGGCTGATACTGCTCGGCGACCCGAACCAGTGCATCTACACGTTCCTCGCCGAAGACGGCGTCAGAGTGGAGCGCATCGATGAAGCCTGCTCGGCCGCTGGGACAGAGAACACCATCCTGCTGCCAGAAACCTCCTTCCGAGACCCCTCCGGGATCATCCCGGCCGTCGCCAACGCCATCAGGGGACGCCTGTTCGACTCAGAGGCCATCGCGGCCGCCATCCAGGACGAAAGACTGGTCATCCAAGACGGAATACCACTCTCCGACGAGACCAGTCACGTCGCACGGGTCGTTAGCGAGTTAGCCGCGAAAGATATGGGCGTGGCAGTATTCACGCACCATAACGACATGCTCGCGGCTCTCTCGGATGCACTTGAAGCCGACGGGATCGAACATGAAGTTGCCGGTCTCAGTGACGCGCTCGCCGCCGCCCTCGACGCCCAGACTGCGATGGCGCGATTCCACACCGGCGATGGCACCTGGGGAATTGTTCTCGAAGCGATAGCCGTGTTCCTGACGAGCGCGCAACGTGGGCAGAAGGCGCCCCCCATCGCGTACCAGGTGATGAACGGTTCAGGCCCCACGACCCTGCAAGCTCGCCTGAGCGCTCTTCGAGAGCGTCTCTCCGAGGCGGGGTCCATTCGGGAGGTAATCGAGGTAGCGGCGACGGCACACGACGCGCTCGGGCTACCGCAGAAGTCGGGCGCCTGGCAGCAAGCAGCAACCCTGCTCTCGGTGATGTACGCGCGAGCGGCACGCACGAGCAGCGCCCGCGATGACCGTCAGATGGTTGCAGCGATCTGTGCGGAAGCTCGTGAGGCGAGTTACGCGGCGCTCACGGACTCGGCGCTGAGCCCGCGAGAGGTTCAACTAATGAACCTCTACCAGACGAAGGGACGCGAGGCCGACGCAACCGTCGTGGTGTTGCGGGAGGGAGACTTCATGGGCTACGAATCAGAACCGTTCCCCACAACAAGTCGGCTCCTCTACGTGGTCTTCTCCAGAGCCAGACACAAGATCGTCGTGCTGCTCGTGGGCAACAGGTTCCACGCCGCCGTAGCGCCTCTCGCGGCTCTGGCCGCGAACTGAGCTTGCCTACGAGGGGGACCAGAAGGGGACCAGAATCATGCAATCCATGCATCCCGTGACGTGTTCTGCATGATCTGACGCCCGGAATCACGCGGAATCCGGGCAGGCCGAAGCCGTTTGGACGCCTGGGGGTCAAGGGGTCGCAGGTTCAAATCCTGTCAGCCCGACCGAATGCAGAGGGTCTTGCCGTGAGGCGGGGCCCTCTGTCGTTTCTGCCGAGACGAAGTCAAGCCACTCGCGCGCCGGGATCGCGCGCGACACGATGGCCCCATGGCGGAGGACGGGGAGCGGCCGGGCGCCGAGCACTGGGTGCCCGAAGGCGCCGCGTTGGACGAGCTGCGCGGTGCCGCCGAGGAGTGCCGCGGGTGTGAGCTGTGGCGGGATGCCACGCAGGTCGTGTTCTCGCGGGGCGCGGGCGACGCGCGGATGATGCTCGTCGGAGAGCAGCCGGGCGACCGGGAGGATCTCGAGGGCGAGCCGTTCGTCGGGCCAGCGGGGCATGTTCTCGATGAGGCCCTCGCGGCCGCCGGCGTCGACGGGGAGCAGGTCTACCGCACGAATGCCGTCAAGCACTTCCGCTTCGAACGCCGCGGCAAGCGACGCATCCACGAGAAGCCCGCGGTCGGTCATGTGACCGCGTGCCGGCCTTGGCTCGAAGCCGAGATCGCGCTCGTGCGGCCCAGCGTGATCGTTGCGCTGGGCGCGACGGCCGCGCGCTCTGTCCTGGGAACGGCCGTCAAGATCGGCGAGGTGCGCGGCATGGTGCTCGAGTCGGCTGATCCATCCGCCACACCGACGGTCGTCACGTCGCATCCGTCGAGCATCCTGCGGCTGCGCGACCACGGCGACCGACAGAGGGCGACCGACGGACTCGTTGCCGACCTGCGCCGCGCCGCCGAGCTCATCGGCTGAGCCTGCGGCCCGAATACACACGCACATTGGTGTGTACTCGCCCCAGCCCCCAGCCCCCAGCCCCCAGCCCCCAGCCCCGAGCCCCGAGCCCCGAGCCCCGAGCCCCGAGCCCGAGCCCCGAGCCCGGAGCCCGGAGCCCGGAGCACGCCCGCCGGGGCCGAGGGTCCGGGGGCAGTGGCCCGAGTGCACACGCACATTGGTGTGTACTCGCGCGGAGCCCGGGGCACGCCCGCGGGGCCGAGGATCCGGGGGCTGTGGCCCGAGTACACACGCACATTGGTGTGCACTCGGCGGGGCGGGGCGGGGCGGGGCACGCCCGCCGGGGTCGGGGCACGCCGGGGGCGGTTCAGCCCGCGGACTCGCGCGGCGGGTTGTGCATGAACTCGATGCGGATGCCGTCGGCGTTCTCGACGAAGGAGGCGTAGTAGCGGTCGGTGAACCGCGGGTACTCCTTGGGGTCGCGCACCACAGTCCACCCCGCCTGGAGGGCGGTGTCGTGGAAGCGATCCACCTCGGCGCGCGAGTCGACCGCGAACGCCAGGTGCTGCCAGCCGACACGACCGTGCACGTGCGGGCCGGTGCCCTCCTCGCGCGGCGGCATCAGGATGAGCTCGGTCTCGCCGTCCTTCCACCACGAGACGGATCCGTCGCCATCGGTCCGCTCGAAGCCGAGCGCCTGCATGATCGGGTCGAACTGCGCGATACCGCGGGGGACATCGTCGACGGTGATTCCGAGGTGATCGAAGACGGGCATGACCGTCATCCTACGAGGGCCACGCGGCACGGCGAGGCCCGCCCGGGCCGCCCCGGCCGGGCCTCGACGGTCGGGCGTCAGCCGGCGTCGCGGCTGAGGCGCTGCATGAGCAGCTGCTTGCCCTGCTCGCCCGCCTTGATGCTGTTGTGCTGCACCTTGCGGAACCACTCGGCCAGCTCCGTGTCGCCCTCACGCTCGGCATCCTGGATGTATTGCTCCATCTGCCAGGCGTTCTTGAGCGACGCCTCCAGCAGCGCGATCAGGTTGTAGTTCACGTCGCGGACCGGGCTGTCGGGCTGGTTCGCCATGACCATCACTCCTTCTGTCTGCGGTCGATTTCGGACCACGCTAGGCGCGGCGATCGACGCGACGAAGGGGGTTGCGCATCCGAAGCCGGACGCTCTCAGAATCGATGCGCAGGGTGCCGGAGAACGACGAGATCCTCCCGCATCTCCAGGATACGCGGGGACACCCCTCTTGCCGCAAGGCCCCGGTCGCGGGGCAGAATGGCGCGTTCACCCCGCCCGTAGGAGCCTCCTTGCCGCACCCCATTCCGTTCTCGCTCGACGCCCATCCCGCCAAGGCCGACCCGGCCCTGATCACCGACGACGTCGCGCAGTTCGCGCGCATCGGCTGGAGCCTCGAGCGTCAGATCGCCGCACTCGAGGCACGGCTCGACGCCCAGCGCCGCGCGCCCGCCGGGCACGGGCAGGCCGCCCTCGACCGCGACCTCGAGATCCATCGCCTCACGGCCCGGCTGCGGGTGCTGCGGCGCTTCGGGCTCGACCTGTGCCTGGGCCGCATCGTGAGCGCACACGGCGTGCTGTACATCGGACGTGTCGCTCTCACCGACGAGGACGGCGAGCAGCTGCTGGTCGACTGGCGGGCACCCGCCGCCGAGCCGTTCTTCGGCGCGACGCACGCCGATCCCATGGGGCTCGTCACACGCCGACGCTACCGATGGAGCGGTGGACGCATCGTCGACTACTGGGACGAGGCGTTCACGCGCGAGGCGCTGTCGGCGACCGCGGCGCTCGACGACCACTCGGCGTTCCTCGCGAGCCTGGGCACCACCCGGTCGCCGCGCATGCGCGACGTGCTCGGCACGATCCAGTCCGATCAGGATGCGATCATCCGCGCCGGATCCCACGGCACGCTCGTCGTCGACGGCGGACCCGGCACCGGCAAGACGGTCGTGGCGCTGCACCGTGCCGCGTACCTGCTGTACGCCGATCCGCGCCTGCGGGACGGCCGCGGCGGCGTGCTGTTCGTCGGCCCGTCGCGCGCCTACACCGACTACGTGGCCGATGTGCTGCCGGGGCTGGGCGAGGAGGGGGTGCGGATGGCGACCCTCGCCGACCTCGTGCCGGAGGGCGTCGCGGCCGGTGAGGAGAGCGACCCCCGGGTCGCTCGGCTGAAGGCCTCGCCCGCCCTGTCGGATGCCGTCGATGCGGCCGTGCGCCTGCGCGAACGCCCGCCGGCGCAGGGGATGGTCGGAGAGACGGCATGGGGCGACCTGCGCGTATCCGCCGCCGACTGGGCCGAGGCGTTCGGCGCCATGGACCCCGCCGCCTCCCACAACGAAGCGCGCGAGCAGGCGTGGGACGCACTGCTCGGCATCCTCGCCGATCGCATGCGCACGGCGCCGACCGCCGATGACGGATGGGACGGCTCCGCGCCGGACGACCGATGGGGCGAAGGGGGATGGGGTGACGAGGGATGGGGCGACGCGGGCACGACGGCATGGGACGACGAGCGCCGCGCCGAGAGCGCTGCGTGGCCGGGGGACGGCGAGCGCGCGGGAGGCGTGGACGCTGACGAGCAGTTCGACGCCTACGGGCTGATCAAGGACGACGGCGACGACGCGGTCCATCGCGCGCTCGGGGACAGCGAGAGTCTGCGAGCGACGTTCGACACGGCCTGGCCGCTGCTGGACCCGGTCGCTCTCGTGCGCGCCCTGTGGAGCGACCCGGTGCTGCGACAGCGGTGCGCGCCCTGGCTCGCGCAGGACGAACTCGCGCTGCTGCAGCGGCCCGCGGACGCGCCCTGGACGCTCTCGGACCTGCCGTTGCTCGACGCGGCGCGGATGCGTGTGGGGGACCCGGAGGCGTCGGTCCGGCGGCGGCGGGCCGAGGCCGAGGCGGCCGCCGAGCGCGCCCGGATGAACGACGTGGTCGCCGACCTGATGGCGGCGGATGACTCCGACATGCGCGTCATGTCGATGCTCCGCGGACAGGACCTGCGCCGCACGCTCGCGACTCCCGCCGTGCGCACACCGCGGAGCGATGATCTGGCGGGGCCGTTCGCGCACATCGTCGTGGACGAGGCGCAGGAGCTGACCGCCGCCGACTGGCAGATGCTCCTGCGGCGCAATCCCTCGCGCAGCTTCACGGTGGTGGGGGATCGAGCGCAGGCGCGGCACGGGTTCGCCGAGGCCTGGGAGGAGCGGCTCACGGCAGCGGGCCTGCGCGATGTGACACTGACGCGGCTCACCGTGAACTATCGCACGCCCGAGGAGGTCATGGCGGAGGCCGAGCCGGTGATCCGGGCCGTGCTTCCGGACGCCAACGTGCCGGTCTCCATCCGGAGGACCGGCATCCCGGTGCGCCATGGGCACGCGCGCGAGCGCGACGACATTCTCGGGGCCTGGCTCGCCGCGAACGCGGAGGGCGTCGCATGCGTGATCGGCGACGAGGGGTTCGCCCCCCGGGGGTCCGGGGGGTCCGGCCGCATCACGGGGCTCTCGCCCGTCGCGGCGAAGGGCTTGGAATTCGATCTGGTGGTGCTCGTGGACCCGCATCGCTTCGGCGGCGGGATGGCGATCGAAGGCGCCGTCGACCGCTACGTGGCGATGACACGTGCGACCCGTGAGCTCGTCGTCCTGACCAGCGGCTGACGGGTGAGGCCGGCGAGCGCCCATAGCGTGCGGGGCGCGCAAGCGCAATGCCCTGTGGTGCGGCTCCGGATGCTCGTTCACTGGAACGCGAACACCTCCGGGTGACCTCGAAAGGAGCACAGCCATGAGCACTCCCACGAACTCATCGGATCCGCGGCGGGACGACGGCGACGCGGGCGAGCGCGCCCCTGACGTCATCCGTGACGACGCCGGACACACCTACATCAGGGAGGACCGGATCGCCGACCGCGGCGCCGGGACCGGCGGTGCGGGTGCCGTCACCGGCGCGGCCGCTGGCGGCGGGGCGACGGGGACGGGAGACCGTCGGCCGCCCGAGCACAACCAGTACACCTACGGCGATGGGGATGCCGGTCGCGGCAGCGACGAACCGACGCGCGCATACGACGTGCGCGACGCGGACGACCGCACCACGCGAGACAGCAGACACGACGACCGCCCTGACGACGATCGCCGTCGCGGGGATGCCGACGACAGCCACCGGGATTGGGACCGGGACCGGGACAGGGACCGGGACCGGGATCGGGATCGCGATGGCGACGACGACCGTCGCCACGGCGCCGCGGGGGCAGCCGGCATCGTCCCGGGCGCCGAGCGTTCGGTGCGCGAGCAGGTCGTGGCGCGCGAGAAGGAGGAGTACGGCGGCATGAAGTTCGGCTCGGCCTTCTTCGGCTGGCTGTGCGCCATGGGCATGACCGTGCTGCTCACCGCGCTCGTCGCGGGGGCGGGCGCCGCGGTCGGCCTCGGCGCGCAGGTCGACCCCGACCAGGCCGCCGATCAGGCGACGCAGAACGCGGACACGATCGGCATCGTCGGCGCGATCGCCGTGCTCGTCATCCTGTTCATCGCGTACTACTGCGGTGGCTATGTCGCCGGCCGGATGGCCCGGTTCAGCGGACTCAAGCAGGGCGTCGCCGTGTGGCTGTGGGCCATCATCGTCGCCATCGTGGTCGCGATCATCACGGCCATCGCGGGCGCGCAGTGGAACATCCTCGCGAACGTCAACACGTTCCCGCGTCTGCCCTTCAACGAGGGCGAGCTCACGACCGCGGGCATCATCACTGCGGTGGGCGCCCTGCTGGTCAGCCTGGGCGGCGCCATCCTGGGCGGTCTCGCCGGCATGCGCTACCACCGGAAGGTCGACAAGGTGGGCTTCGGCCGCTGACGTCGCCTCCCGGGCACCGCGTCACACGGATCGGGCCCCCTTCCCGGATGGGAAGGGGGCCCGATCTCTGCGAAGCGACGTCAGCGCTCGACGACCACGTGCTCGTTGGGAACGACGTGCGTCATCTTCAGCCCCGTGACGTCGCGCGGGCCGTTGCTGCCCAGGTTCGCCAGGCGCTGCATCTCCTCGTCGTTCAGCGTCTGGCTCTGCAGCGGCGGCAGGTCCTTGACGTCGTCGACGCCGATGCCGAGCCCCTCGCCCACGCGAAGGCCCAGCTCGTCGTCGACCATCAGGAAGTGCCACACCATGCGCTCCTGCACGGGGCGTGCGGCCTGCCCGATGAGCTCGACGAAGTTGGCGACCAGGTCGTCCTTCTCCCACTGCTCCATCAGCTGGTAGCGCTGGCCCGCCTGCAGGTAGTCGTTCGTGCGCGGGATGCGCTTGCGCGTCAGACGCCCCGTGATCTCGGGGCCCTGCTCGTCGTGCGTCGGGTACTGCGCCTCGCGCAGTCCACCGGTGATCGACGGCTCGTAGTTGACGTGCGGGTTCTGGCCCTCGCCGAGGTCGACGCCGTACGACATCTGGCCGCCGCGCTGGTTGGTGGCCACGCGCGCGTTCTTCGGCGCGTTCACCGGCAGCTGCAGGTAGTTCGGACCGACGCGGTAGCGCTGCGTGTCGGAGTACGAGAAGGTGCGACCCACCAGCATCTTGTCGTCGGAGAAGTCGAGCCCGTCGATCAGCACGCCCGTGCCGAAGGAGATCTGCTCGTTCTCGTTGTGGTGATCCGACACGTTGCGGGTCAGGGTCATGGTGCCGACCAGCTTGGGCTCGAACTCGTTCTCAGGCCACACCTTGGTGTCGTCGAGCGGGTCCCAGTCGAGCTCGGGGTGCTCGTCGTCGCTCATCAGCTGCACGTACAGGTCCCACTGGGGGTAGTCGCCGCGCTCGATGTGCTCGTACAGGTCCTTCGATGCATGGCCGAGGTCGGTCGCCTGGATGTTGGCGGCGTCCTTCTCGGTCAGGCTCTTGACGCCCGCGCGCGGGATCCAGTGATACTTCACCAGGTGCGTCTCGCCCTCGGCGTTGACCCACTTGTAGGTGTTGACGCCGAAGCCCTGCATCGTGCGGTAGTTGGCCGGGATGCCCCGCGGGCTGAACAGGTTGACCAGCATGTGCATCGCCTCGGGCGTCTGCGACATGAAGTCGAAGATGCGCGCCGGCTCCTGTCGGAACGTGATGGGGTCGGGCTTGAGCGCGTGGATGACATCCGGGAACTTGATGGCGTCGCGGATGAAGAACACGGCGAGGTTGTTGCCCACCAGGTCCCAGTTGCCCTCTTCGGTGTAGAACTTCACGGCGAAGCCGCGCGGGTCACGCGCCGCCTCCGACGAGTCGCGGCCGCCGATCACGGTCGAGAAGCGGATGGCCAGGTCGGTCTTCTTGCCCGGCTCGGCGAACACGCACGCGCGCGTGTACTTCGAGATCGGCTCGTCGCCCCACATGCCGGTGGCCTCGAAGTGGCCGAACGCGACGGCGCCGCGCGCATGGACGACGCGCTCGGGGATGCGCTCGCGGTCGAAGTGGCTGATCTTCTCGAGGAACTGGTAGTTCTCGAGCGTCGCCGGCCCGCGCGCGCCGACCGTGCGCTGATTCTGGTTGTCGTAGACGGGATGTCCCTGTCGATTGGTGAGGACCGGTCGGTCCTCTTCGCTCGGAGCGGGTCCCTGGGAGGAGACGTCAGTCATCTCAGCCCCTTTCGTGGAGTCGTTCGGGGGAGTTCGCTTGCAGGCTAGGCCGGATATCGCCGCGCGTCGAGGGAGGCGGCGAGGCTGGTCGCGGGCCGGGAACCCGGGATAGGCTTCGGCTCCTCGGCGCCCGGCACCGGGAGCAGGATGGGACGCGCTCGCAGCTCCGTCAAGGGCCGTGCGCGACGCCGCGCACCGGCGTACAACGGGACATCCCGACGACGGAGGAGGAGTCCGGATGACCGTGAAGCTGAACGAGGCCGCCCTGCGGCACGCCAAGGACCTGGTGCGCGACGGCAAGGTCGTGCGCGACGAACGCGACGACTGGAGCGAGCACGCGCTGCCGGCCAAGAAGGAGACGGCCTGGCGTGAGAAGCACGGCTGGGAGGAGTATGCCGACTGGCACCTCGGCATCGACACGGAGGCGAACGAGGAGACCAAGGCGCGGTACGAGTTCCCCTTCGGCGACTACGACAAGGTGCACCGGTGCGCCGTGATCTCTCTGGAGTCGCGCGCCGCCCAGTACGACCACGACGAGATCGCCAAGGCCGCCAAGGAGCTGCTCGAGCTGATCGACACCGAGTAGCGCGGGTGCCCGATCAGGCGAGGGCGTCGGCCAGCCAGGCGCGGCCGCGCGCCACGAACTCCCGCACGACGGCCGCCTCCGCGCCGAGCGTCTCGAACCCGTGCGGCGCGCCCGGCACCACGTCGAGCGTGACCGCCACGCCGGCCTCGTTCAGACGCTCGGCGTAGGCGACGTCCTCGTCGTGGAACAGATCGATGTCCCCGACGCCGATCCAGGTGGGCGGCAGACCGGCCAGGTGCGTGCGTCGCGCGGGGGCAGCCGCGGCGGGCACGGCGTCGTCGCCCGGCCGGGCCGTTCCGAGCAGCAGCGCGGTCCAGCCGAAGCGGTTGGCGGCGTTGTTCCACACGAAGTGGTCGACCGCGTCGAGGTCGATGCGCGCCGCGGTGCGGTCATCCAGCATGGGATAGAGCAGCCACTGTGCGGCCGGCTCCACGAGGCGTGAGGCCCCCTTCGCGGCGGCGTCCCGCAGGGCGTTCACGGCCGACGCCGCCAGGCCCCCGCCCGCGCTCGCGCCGGCGACCGCCACGCGCGTCGGGTCGACGCCCAGGGGAGCGGCGTGCGCCTGGAGCCACGTCCAGACGGCCAGGCAGTCCTGCTGGGGGAGGGGGAACGGGTGCTCGGGAGCCATCCTGTAGTCGACGGAGGCCACCACGACGCCCAGCTCCGCGGCGGTCTCGGCGCAGAGGCGGTCGTCCTGACGTGGCCCCCCGATCACCATGCCGCCGCCGTGCACCCACACCATCGCCGCGCCCGACGGGCGGTCCGGCGTGTACAGGCGCAGGCGCGCGGCGCCGTCGACCACATCGCGGATGGCAACGCCCGGCACCTTCGCGGCCGGGAGCAGGCGGCGTGTGGCCAAGCGCGCGACGCGACGCGAGATCGTGCTCTGCACGTTCATGCGCGGCGCTCGGCGCGCCATCCGCCGGAGTTCGGGATGCACCCGGTCGAGGTCCATGGCCTCAGCCTGGCACGGAGCGCCGCATCGACCCGCCGACGCGCGGCGGCGGGCTCAGTCGGCGCAGCCGACAGGGCCGAAGCGCAGGTCGTGCGGCAGATCCGCCAGGAACTGCTCCCGCGTCGTGGGGGCGGCGAGCACCGACCAATGCACGATCTCGTCGACCTCGGGCTCGTGCTTGACCCACTCGAACCAGTTGACCATCCGGAGCATCGGGAACCGGTCGGCCGTCTCGGCCGACAGCACCTGCCGCCACCACGCGCGCTGGATCGCCCGTTCGCCGTCCGGGTCGCCCCGCTCGATCACCAGCGCCGCCGTCTCGGGGATCGCCACGGGCTTCGCGCGGCGCTCGCCGTATTCGGCGTAGAAGTCGGGCACCGCCGTCTCGTCGCCATCGAGGCCGCGGTACGCGCCGGTCAGCTGCGCCGCGAACTTGCCGTCCTCGGGCATCTCGTTCTCGCCCCACGGATGCGCCGAGCCCCAGTGGTACAGCGACATCCCGACCCAGTCGACGTACTCGTCGCCCGGGTAGTAGGGCGCGTACGGGTCGTCGGCCCCGGTGACGGAGCCGTCGGCGTCGAGGTCGAGCGCCTCCGCGTCGGGCGTGCCGGCCCGCGCGGCGTAGGCGCCGCCCGCGAACGGGTAGCCGCCGCCGTAGTTCGGCGCCCACATCATCGCGGCTCCGGGCACCTCGCCATGCACGGCCTCGGCCACCCGCCGGTAGGTCTCGACATACAGCGCCGGCTGCTGACCCCACGCGTACCACGACCCGTTCATCTCGTGCGCGAACCGCACCACCACCGGCACGCCGAGCGCGGTGATCTGCTTCAGCGCCGCGACGATGTCGGCGATCACCTCGTCGGTGACGGCCCGCAGCCCCTCCTGGGGCTCGAGCGTGAGCAGATGCGCGGAGCCGCTGCCCGCGGCCTGGTGGGCGGCCTCGATCACCCACTGCCTCTCCTGGTCGTTCCACGGCACGGGCGAGAACGAGACGACGTCGGCCGGCGCCTCTCCGAGCAGCTCGGCGTACTCGGCGACGGTCTGGGCGCCCCAGTCGAGGTTGACGCCGAAGCGGATGCCCGGGGTGGCGCCGAGTGCCGCGACGGCGCACGCGGCCTGATCGGCAGGATCGACCGCGGGCTCCTGCGGGGACGGCGCCGGCGCCGAGCATCCGGACACCAGCCCGGCGGCGATGGCGACGGATGCGAGCGAGGCGGCGGCTCGGCGGGCATGCATCCTGCCAGTGTGCCTGACCGCGAGACGGCGTCCGGCCAGGGGCGACCACCAGATGGGAATGACCGGTCCGGGGCCCACGCGGGCGTGAAGGAGGACAGCCTTGTGCGCCGAGCCCGACGAGCGCAAGCCCCGATCAGGGCATTCATGCCCCGGATAGGGTAGCCACCGTGAGCAGGCGGGATGGGGCGATGCGGGCGCCGGGCACGTCCGTCGACGGCGCAGCGAGCGACGGCGCAGCGAGCGACGGCGCAGCGATCGACGGCGCAGCGATGGACGGCGCAGTGGCCGGGCGCGCATCGGGGCCCGCGTCCGCCGGGGACATCGGGTGAGTCCCCTCGCGGCCCACGAGGCCGAGCGGCTCGCGGCCGCCGGCGGCGACCGCTTCGACCGGATCATCCGGCTCGCGCAGGCGTTCTTCCGGGTGCCCATCGCGGCCCTGAACCTCGTGGGGCAGACCGAGCAGTTCACGGTCGCCGCGGTCGGCGCCCCACGGGGTCCGCACCCGCTCGCGCAGTCGATCTGCCGCCATACCGTGCTGCAGGATGGCGTGCTCGAGGTGCGCGACCTGCGCGAAGACCAGCGCTTCGCCGACAACCCCATCGTCGCGGGTCCTCCGCGCGTGCGGTTCTATGCGGGAGTGCCGCTGCGCTCGACCTCGGGACAGCGGGTGGGGTCGCTCTGCATCCTCGACCTCGTGCCCCGTCAGCTGAGCCCTGCACAGCGCGACATGCTCGTCGACCTGGCGGGCGTGGTCGAGCGCGAGATCGCGGTCGAGGCCGAGATGCTGCGTGCGGGCGATGTGCAGGCGATGCTGCTGCCCGGCGAAGCCCCACGGCTCGCGGGCGTGGAGATCGCCGGGCGCGTGCAGCAGGCGCGGGCCGCAGGCGGCGACTTCTTCGACTGGCAGGTCGTCGGCGCGCCGCCGACTCCCGACCGGCTGCAGTTCGTGCTCGCCGATGTCATGGGCAAGGGGCTGTCTGCCTCGCTGATCGCGGCCGAGATCCGCGCCGTGCTGCGCACCCACTCGCGCTACGTGCCCCTCGCGGAGGCCGTCTCGCGCACCGCCGCCTCGACCGCGGACGACCTCGAGGTCAACGGCCGGTTCGTGACCCTGTGGGCGGGGCGCCTGAACCCCGGCGACGGCACGCTGCGCTACGTCGACGCCGGCCACGGGCTCGCCGCCATCGTGTCGCCGCGCGGGATCCGGCGCCTGGTGCAGGAGAACGTGCCGCTCGGCGTGCCCGTCGCGCAGTCGTTCGCCGCCGACACGGTCCACCTCGCCATGGACGAGACGGCGATCGTGGTCAGCGACGGCATCTACGACGTGTTCCGCGACCTGGATGCGGGTCTCGAAGCCGTGCAGGCGCTCGGCGGCGACCCCGAGCTGCCGGCCGCCGAGATCGTGCGGCGGATCATCGACTTCGCGGCGGCCGAGGGCTCGTCCGACGACCTCACCGCGATCGCCGTGCGACGGAAGGAGACCTCCGGATGACCGACCCCGCCGCCCCGGGCACCGCGAAGCCGATGAGTCACACCCGGCTGCTGCTCATCCGGGTGGTCGCCGTGCTCAGCCTGCTCGCCGGCACCGCCTACGTGTTCTGGCGCTGGGGCTGGTCGCTCAACATGGCGTACTGGTGGATCGCGATCCCGCTCGTGCTCGCCGAGACGTATGCGCTCATCGACGGCTACCTGTTCGCGATCACCATCTGGAAGATGAAACGGCGGGGACCGGCTCCCGAGCCCCCGGTCGACGCGACGGTCGACGTCTTCATCACGACCTACAACGAGCCGATCGAGCTCGTGCTCGCGACCGCGCGCGCGGCCAAGCGCATCCGGCACCCGCACTCGACGTGGATCCTCGACGACGGCGCGCGACCCGAGATGAGGGCCGCCGCGGAGCAGCTCGGGGTGGGCTACATCACACGCACGGCCGAGTGGGCGGGCAAGGCCCGCCACGCCAAGGCCGGCAATCTCAACAACGCGCTGTTCCAGACGTCGGGCGAGTTCCTGCTGATCCTGGACGCGGACCAGATCCCCGAGCCGGAGATCCTGGATCGCACGCTCGGGTGGTTCCGCGACCCCGAGGTCGCGCTGGTGCAGACGCCGCAGTGGTTCAGCAACGTGACCGAGGCCGATCCGCTCGGCAGTCAGGCGCCGCTGTTCTACGGGCCCGTGCAGCAGGGCAAGGACGGCTGGAACGCCGCCTTCTTCTGCGGCTCCAACGCCATCCTCCGGCGCGAGGCGCTCATGCAGCTGGGCATCGTCGGCTATGTGCGCGAGACCGAGAAGGCCGTGCGGGCCGCGCTCGTCGCCTCGCGCCGCATCCTCGCCCGGGCGCAGCGCGACAAGGGCGCCAGCGCCGATCCGATCGCCGCGATGGCCACCGCCCGGCTGCACGACGCCGCGGTCGACGCGCTGCGGCGCATCGACGCGGGCGAGCCCGTGCAGCTGGTCAGCTGGGACTTCCAGGCGGCGGTCAAGGAGTCGAGCCGCTCGATGGTGGCCAGCGACCTCGCGCTCATCCACGCCGACCTCGCTGAGATGGGGCTGCTCGAAACCGGCGACGAGCAGTCGAACGCGCTCGGGCTCGCACTCGACGAGGACGCGCTCGATCGTCTGGCCGACCGGGACTGGTCGCCGTTGGGCGCGATCGGCCAGGTGTCGGAGCTGTTCCGCGCGATCGACGTCGACCGTGCCGACGAGGCGCTCCCGGTCATGCCGGTCCAGTCGATCTCGGTGACCGAGGACATGGAGACGTGCATGATGCTCCACTCGCTCGGCTGGAAGTCGGTGTACCACCACGAGATCCTCGCGAAGGGTCTCGCGCCCGAGGACCTGCGCACGATGCTCACCCAGCGCCTGCGCTGGGCGCAGGGCACGATGCAGGTGCTGCTGCAGCGCAACCCCCTCACGCTGAAGGGCCTCAGGTTCGGTCAGCGGATGAGCTACTTCGCGACCATGTGGAGCTATCTGACCGGCTTCGCCGCGCTCGCGTTCCTGACCGCGCCGATCCTGTACCTGACCATGGGCATCCTGCCGGTGCAGGCGTGGGGCACCACGTTCCTGTCGTACTTCGTGCCGTACTTCGTGCTCAACCAGCTGCTGTTCTTCCTCGTCGGCTACGGCGTGAAGACGTGGCGCGGGCAGCAGTACACGCTGGCGCTGTTCCCCGTCTGGGTCACGGCGACCGTGACGGCCGCGGCGAACGTGTGGTTCGGCCGGCCGCTCACGTTCGCGGTGACCGAGAAGCGGCGGCCGGCCCGCGCCGCGCGCTTCCCCTGGCGGCTGATCTGGCCGCAGCTGGCGTTCATGATCGCGCTCGTGCTGGCGGCCATCTGCGGCATCCTGCTGCTGCTGATCCCGGGCGCGGCCGACGTCACGCTCGGCGAGCCCGTGACCGCACTGGGGGTCGGGGTCAACGTCGCCTGGATCGCCTACGACCTGGTCGTAATGAGCGTCATCGTCCGCGCGGCGCTGTACCAGCCGCCCCAGCCCGAACCCGAGCCCGAGCCGGATGCCGGTGCTCTCGACCCCCGAAAGCAGGAGATCTGATGGAGTTCCAGGAGCAGAGCTATCGCGCGTACACCGTGCTCGCGCCCCAGGGAAAGCTGAACCTGGTGGCGGCGCCGCCGCTCAAGGCGCGGATCGACGAGCTGGTCGCGGCGGGACGGCCGAAGGTGGTCGTCGACCTGTCGAGCGTCGAGTTCATCGACTCGTCGGGGCTGGGCTCGCTGATCGGCGGTCTGAAGAGCGCACGCCAGGCGGGCGGTGACGTGCGCATCGCCGCAGCGGGGGAGCAGGTGCGGGCCGTGCTGAAGCTCACGAACCTCGATCGCATCCTGGCGCCGTACGACACGACCGAGGAGGCCGCGCGTGGCTGGTGAGGGCGGGTACGAGCTCGTCGGCTTCGCGGTGCCTGCCGAGCTCGACAGGGTGCACGCCCTCCTCGAGAGGGTGGGGCAGGATCACCCGCACATCGCCCCCATGGATCTGATGCTCTTCGAGACGGCGGTCGTGGAGATCGCCAACAACGTCGTCGAGCACGGTCGCCCCGAGGGCGAGGTGCGCTGGCGCTTCGTGGTGCGTGTGGGCGAGGACGCGATCGAGGCCGACCTGCTCGACACGGGGCAGGAGTTCGCCGCCGAGATGCACATCGGGATGCCCGACGAGGAGGCCGAAGGCGGCCGCGGCCTGGCGCTCGCCGAGGCCGTGCTCGACGAGTTCACGTGGGAGCGCACCGACCAGGGCAACTGCTGGCGCATGGTGCGACGGCTGGGGCAGGGCGGCTGACCAGGTCGCGGCCGCACCGCGCGCCAGCTGTGGGGTAGACTGAGGGGTCGCGTTTCGACGCCGGTCATTCCGACGCCCGCTTCTCACCGGGCTCCCGGCCGTCGAGGACGCCCTCTCGATCGCGAGCCGCGATCCACCCGCCGAGCGCAGATCGCTCGTGCGTGCACTGCTTCGCGATGTGCCGACGACGGCGCGTCGCACCGATGAATCGATGTCTGTTGTCTCTGTCTGCTGTTCCCCCTGCCCCTGTCCATACCGCCTATGCGGCCGTGAGCGCCCCTTCTGATCCCGCGGATGCCCGTCCGGACGTCGCCACCGGCGACGCGCCCCTGCTGTGGAAGCAGGCTGACGACGACGTGTTCGTCGCGACGCTGCACGACGAGTTCGCCGGTTTCATCTCGGTCTCCGACGGCGTCCACGTGCTGCATGGCGCGCACGCACAGCGCCTCGGCGTGTTCCGCAGCCAGCGCGAGGCCCGCGCGGCGCTGCTGCATGCCGTGCGTCCCGCCGCCGTCCGCGGGGGAGCACCGCGGGGTCGCTCCCGCGGGCGGCGCTCGCGGCGGCTGCGGCCACCCCGCTGAGCGGGGCGGCCCCTGTGGATCCGCTCCGTATGCCCCGGATCGTATGCGGGCGCCTGTAGCGTGAGGGCCAGCGATCGGCGACCGCCTTTGGCTCCGAGGTCCTCCTGCCCTGGGCAGCGGCGGCCGCACCGATCGACGACGGAGGCTCGTCCATCTCTTCCACCCTCTCCGCCGCGCTCACCAATGAGCAGCCCAGCCGCCTCGGCCCGATCCGGCAGACGTACGCCGGCACCGAGACGTTCCCGCCGCTGACGCGGGCCTACACCCAGGTATCGCAGGTCGTCCGGGAGACCGGGCTGCTGCGGCGGACAGAGTGGTTCTACCTCGTCGTCGGAATAGCGCTGGCGCTCGGCTTCGGAGGCGTGATCACGGGGTTCATCCTGCTCGGCGACAGCTGGTTCCAGCTGCTGATGGCCGGCGCGCTGGGCATCCTGTTCACCCAGGTCGCCTTCCTCGCCCACGAAGCCGCGCACCGACAGATCCTGGCCAGCGGGCCGGCGAACCTGCGGCTCGCGCGCATCCTGGCCGCCGGCGTCGTCGGCATCAGCCTGTCGTGGTGGGACGCGAAGCACACGCGCCACCACGGCAACCCCAACCGGGTGGGCAAGGACCCGGACATCGAGGTGGACACCGTGTCGTTCCTCGAGGAGGACGCCGCGAAGTCGCGGGGCCTGGTGCGCATGATCACGCGCCGGCAGGGATGGCTGTTCTTCCCGCTTCTCACGCTCGAGGGGCTCAACCTGCACGTGCTGGGGCTCAGGCACCTCCTCTCGCGCGGCCCGGTCAAGGGTCGATGGCTGGAACTCGCGCTCATCGCGCTGCGCTTCGCCGTCGTGCTCGTGCCTGTGTTCCTCCTGCTGCCGGCGGGCATGGCGTTCGCGTTCGTGGGCGTGCAGCTCGCCGTCTTCGGCGTGTACATGGGTGCCTCCTTCGCCCCGAACCACAAGGGGATGCCGATCATCGCCCACGACGCCAAGCTCGACTTCTTCTCGAAGCAGGTGCGCACGTCGCGCAATGTGTCGGGCGGCTGGTGGGCCACCGTGCTCATGGGCGGGCTGAACTACCAGGTCGAGCACCACCTGTTCCCGAACATGCCGCGTCCGCACCTCGCGAAGGCTCGCGAGATCGTGCGCGACTACTGCGCCACGCTCGACGTGCCCTACACCGAGACCACCCTGTGGCGCTCGTACGGGATCGTCATCGACTACCTCAACCGCGTGGGGCTCGCCGCGCGCGACCCGTTCGACTGCCCCGCCTCGGCGCAGTTCGGGCGGGCCTGAGGCGTCACCGGCGGAGGAGGGCCTCGGCCATCGGCAGGATCCCTGCCACGTCTGGCCGATGGGACGCGCCCGGTCGGAGGCGGGGGCGTCAGGATAGGGGAGTGACCTCACACCCGGCGACCCCGGGCCGCTCCCGCCGTCTGCATCCTGCGTGGATGGTCGCGATCGTGGCCTTCCTCGCGCTCGTGGGCGCGGCGGGCTTCCGCGCGGCGCCCAGCGTGTTCATGGTGCCCATCGAGACCGAGCTCGGCTTCAGCCGTACCGACCTGTCGATCGCGATCGGCATCAACATCGTGCTGTTCGGGCTGACCGCGCCGTTCGCCGCGGCCCTCATGGACCGCTTCGGCATCAAGCGGGTCACCGTCCTGGCGCTCGTGCTCGTGGCCACCGGTGCCGTGCTCGGCACGCTCGCCACATCGCCGTTCATCCTGTGGCTGACGTGGGGCTGCCTGATCGGCATCGGCACCGGCTCGATGGCGATGGTGTTCGCCGCGACCGTCACGCAGCGCTGGTTCGTGCGACACCGCGGTGCCGTGTCGGGCGTGCTCAGCGCCGGCAGCGCCACGGGGCAGCTGGTGTTCCTGCCCCCGACCGCCTGGCTGGCGACCGAGGTCGGCTGGCGCGAGGCCAGCATGGTGGTCGCCGCCGGCGCGTTGGTCGTCGTGCCCCTGGTGGCGTGGTTCCTGCACGACTCGCCGCAGCGCATCGGCGTGCTGCCCTACGGGGCGGATGCGGCCAACCCGCCCGCGCCGCCGCAGCGTTCGCGGGTCAACCCGGCGCTGCTCGCCGTGCAGGCGCTGCGGGACGCGGCCCGCCACCGCACCTTCTGGGCGCTCGCGGCGGGCTTCGCGGTCTGCGGGGCGTCGACCAACGGGCTGATCGGGGCGCACTTCATCCCCGCGGCGCACGACCATGGCATGACCGAGCCCGTCGCGGCCGGGCTGCTCGCCACCGTGGGCGTCTTCGACATCGTCGGCACCGTGCTCTCGGGCTGGCTCACCGACCGCGTGAACCCGCGCATCCTGCTCGGCGTCTACTACGCGGGTCGGGGAGTGAGCCTGCTGTTCCTGCCGTTCCTGCTCTCCAGCGACGTGCATCCGCCGATGTGGTTCTTCATCGTGTTCTACGGGCTCGACTGGGTCGCCACGGTGCCGCCGACCATCGCGCTGTGCCGGGAGGTGTTCGGCGACCGCGGTCCGCTGGTGTTCGGGTGGGTGTTCGCGAGCCACCAGCTCGGGGCGGGCGTGGCGACCGTGCTCGCGGGCATGGTGCGCGACGCGACCGGGCACTACACCGTCGCGTGGTTCGCGGCGGCGGGTCTGTGCATCGTCGCCGCAGTGGTCTCCGTCAGCATCCGTCGCGCGGCTGCCGCGCCGCCCGAACCCGAGCCGGTGGCCGAACGCGTGGGCTGAATCACGAGCGCAGGAGCTCGGTGGGGTACACGTCGCGGATGCGCTCCGCGAAGAACCCGCCGGCGCTGCGTGCCGCCATCAGCGCACGATGGATCGACGGCGGCACCGCGTAGTAGCGGTACACCTCGCCCGTGGTGAACTCCAGCTCGAGCACGGCCGTTCCCGGGTCATAACCCGCCGTGGCGATCACGCTCGATTCCAGCGACACCCGTTTCATCCCGCACCTCCGTCGAGGTCGTCGTTCCCGATGGACGCTAGTCGCGGCCGGGCGGGGAAGCGCCCGGATTGACCGATCGCGACGCGTGGGTTAGCGCGCGCGGCGGGTCCGTGTCGGCGGCTGCTCGTAGGGTGAGCGCATGGCAGCAGGCTCACCGACGCAGGACGCCGCACCGGAGAGGCTCGTGGTGCCCGACGCGGCAGCGTGGCGCGCGTGGCTCGACGAGCACGAGGACTCCTCCGACGGCGTCTGGCTGGTGCTCGCCAAGAAGGGCACCACATCACCCACCTCGCTCACGTATGCGCAGGCGCTGGACGAGGCGCTGTGCAGCGGGTGGATCGACGGGCAGAAGCGCAGCCTGGATGCCCACGTCTTCCTCCAGCGGTTCACGCCGCGCAGGCGCGCGTCGCTGTGGTCGCAGCGCAACATCGGTCTCGTCGAGCGACTGTCGGCGGACGGGCGCATGCGCCCGCGCGGGCAGGCCGAGATCGACCGGGCGCAGGCGGACGGACGATGGGAGCGGGCCTACGCCGGACCCGCGACGGCGCGGATGCCGGACGACCTCGCCGCGGCGCTCGCCGCCTCCCCGGCGGCGGCGGAGGCGTTCCCCGGGCTGGACGCGCAGAACCGCTACGCCGTGCTGCACCGCGTCATGACAGCGCCGAGTGCCGCCAGCCGCGCGAACCGCATCGCCAAGCTCGTCGCGATGCTCGAGCGGGGCGAGCTGCCGTATCCGCGGTAGGCGGACGGATACGCTGGGATCCGCGACGTCGCGAAGCCCCCGTGGCGCTGGCGTCGAAGCCGCGCCGCCCACCGTCAGGAGCCCCATGCCCGCCACCCGCCCGCCGTCCATGGCGGACGTCGCCGCGCGAGCGGGCGTGTCGCACCAGACCGTCTCACGCGTGCTGAACGGCCATGCGTATGTTCGACCGGCGACGCGCGATCGCGTCATGCTGGCGATCGAGGAGCTCGGATACCGTCCCAACCAGGCGGCCCGCACCCTCGTGACGGCGCGCACGGCGACCGTTGGCATCCTGACCACCGGCACCACCCACTTCGGTCCGGCCAGCACGGTGCTGGCGATCGAGGCGGCGGCGCGCACCGAGGGATACTTCGTCTCGGTTGCCTCGCTCACCGGCTACGACCCTGAGACCGTCCGCTCGCTGACGGACCAGCTCATCAACCAGGGCGTCGACGGCGTGCTGGTCGTGGCGGCGCAGCAGGAGGTCATGCGCCTGATCGACGATCTCGCGCCCGGTGTGCCCGTGGTCGCCGTGGCAGCGCGCGGCGACATCCCGCCCGATTCGCGGATCCGGTATGTGCAGGTCGATCAGGCGCTGGGGGGCACGCTCGCGACCGAGCACCTGCTCGCACTGGGGCACACCCGCATCGTGCACGTCGCGGGACCGTCCGGCTGGTACGACGCCGACCAGCGCGCCGATGCGTACGTGGCGGCGATGACGGCGCGCGGTCTCGAGCCGCGCGTGATTCCCGCGGGCGGCTGGTCGGCGCGCGAGGGCTACGAGGTGGGGCGCGCGCTCGCTCCGGAGATCGCGTCCGGCACGGGGCCGACCGCGCTGTTCGCGGGCAACGACTATCAGACGATGGGGCTGCTGCGCGCCTTCTGGGAGCACGGCGTGCGCGTTCCCGACGACGTCGCGGTCGTGGGCTTCGACGACATCGACGGCAGCGGGTATCTCGTGCCCGCGCTGACAACGGTGCGCCAGCCGTTCGCGGCGCTCGGGGAAGCCGCGATGCACGCCCTGCTCGACCACTGGTCGGCGCCGGACGGCGGGGAGGGCGGCGTGGTCGGCGTGATCCCGCCCGAGCTCGTCGTACGCGAGAGCACCGCCGCTCCGCGCGCCTGAGACGCTCCGCGGCACGTCGAGATCCCCTCGTCCGCGGCGGTATGTGAGCGCTAACATATACTCGGACCGGGCCCGACGGCCCGAAGCCACGAAGACGGACGCGGGTGACGACGCCCGCCGGAAACGGAGCAGTGCGATGGTGCATCCCGACGCAGCGCAGGATGACGACCGCGCGGCGGTCGCCGCCGACATCGAGGCCGGACGCACGTCGCTCGGCATCGAGCTGGGGTCGACGCGCATCAAGGCATGCCTGATCGGGCTCGACGGCACCACCCTCGCCGCCGGTGGCCACGAGTGGGAGAACGAGCTCGTCGACGGGTTGTGGACCTATTCGCTTGACGCCGTGCGCGGCGGCCTGCGGGCGGCCTACGCCGAGCTGGCGGCCGACGCCGAGCGCCGCCACGGCGTGCGGCCGGCGACCGTCGGAGCCGTCGGCGTCTCGGCGATGATGCACGGCTACCTCGCGTTCGACAGCGCCGGTGAGCTGCTCGTGCCGTTCCGCACCTGGCGAAACGTCAACACGGAGCGCGCGGCGACCGAGCTGTCCGAGGCTCTCGGCTGCACCATCCCGCTGCGCTGGTCGGTCGCCCACGTGCTGCAGGCCGTGCTCGACGGCGAGCCGCACGTCGCGCGCATCGCGCACCTGAACACGCTGGCCGGCCACGTGCACGAGCTTCTGACGGGCCGACGGGTGCTGGGAGTGGGTGACGCGTCGGGGATGTTCCCCATCGACCCGGCCACGGGCGACTATGACGCCCATCTGCTGACGATCGCCGACGACCGCCTCCGCGCCGCGGGCGCCGAGCACCTCCGACTGGCTGAGCTGCTTCCCGCCGTGCTGCCCGCGGGCGCGGACGCCGGCCGGCTGACCCAAGAGGGCGCCGCGGTGCTCGATCCGTCGGGCACGCTCCGGGCCGGAGCCGCAGCGTGTCCGCCCGAGGGCGACGCGGGCACGGGGATGGTCGCGACGAACGCCGTCACCCCGCGCACCGGCAACGTCAGTGCCGGCACGAGCATCTTCGCGATGGTCGTGCTGGAGCGGGCGCTGTCTCGTCCCTATCCCGACATCGACATCGTCACGACCCCCGCGGGCGATCCCGTCGCGATGGTGCACTGCAACAACGGCGCGAGCGAGCTCGGCTCGTGGGCCGGTGTGTTCGGCGAGTTCGCGGCGGCTCTCGGGGCGACCGCGTCTCGGGACGACGTCTTCTCGGCTCTTCTCGCCGGCGCACTGACCGAGGGCGCGGACGAGGGGCTCTTCGCGTACAACCACCTGTCGGGCGAGCCGATCGCCGAGCTGCCCGAGGGGCGTCCGCTGTTCGTGCGCACCCCGGGCTCGCGACTCACCCTCGCCGGCTTCATGCGCGCGCAGGTGCGCGCGGTATTCGCCACCCTCGCGCTCGGCATGCGCACGCTGGAGGAGGAGGACGTCGCGATCGACGCGATGTACGCCCACGGCGGCGTCTTCCGTACCGCGGGCGTGGCCCAGCGCCTGCTCGCCGAAGCGATCGGCGCCCCCGTCGTGGTCGCCGAGACCGCCGGGGAGGGCGGCGCGTGGGGCATGGCGGTGCTCGGCGCGTACCGGATGGCCGCCGCGGCCGGAGACGAGCGGTCGCTCGCGACCTGGCTGGCCGGGGAGATGTTCGCCGGGGCCGAGGCCGTGACCGTCGCGCCGACCGCCGACGCGGTCGCGGGCTACGCGCGCTGGCTCGATGACTGGGCCGCGGGCCTGGCCGCCGAACGCGCCGCCGTCGACGCCCTCCGCTGATCCGCACCCGACCCGAAATCGCACCACCGACCCAGGAGATCCTGATGACCCGCGACATCCCGATCGAGATGCGCGCCGCCGTCGAGGCGGCCAAGGCGCGCGTCGCCGACCTGCACGCCGAGCTGCCCCGCTGGGAGCTCGTGGTGTGGACGGCCGGCAACGTGTCCGAGCGCGTGCCCGGCCAGGACGGGCATCCCGACCTGTTCGTGATCAAGCCGTCGGGCGTCTCGTACGACGATCTGGATGCCGCCGCGATCGTCGTGTGCGACCTCGAC
Organism: Microbacterium sp. NPDC096154; assembly: GCF_040302945.1. Classification (NCBI taxonomy): domain Bacteria; kingdom Bacillati; phylum Actinomycetota; class Actinomycetes; order Micrococcales; family Microbacteriaceae; genus Microbacterium; species Microbacterium sp. NPDC096154. The sequence goes on along the minus strand of NZ_JBEOSM010000006.1, from coordinate 190,464 downwards.
GGCAACCTGGTCGAGGGCACGCGGAACCCGTCGTCCGACACCGCGGCGCACGCATACGTGTACCGCCACATGGCACACGTCGGGGGAGTGGTGCACACCCACTCGACCTACGCCGCGGCATGGGCGGCGCGCGGCGAGGAGATCCCGTGCGTGCTCACCATGATGGCCGACGAGTTCGGCGGCCCGATCCCGGTGGGCCCGTTCGCGATCATCGGCGACGACTCGATCGGCCGCGGCATCGTCGAGACCCTGCGCGACCACCGCAGCCCCGCCGTCCTGATGCAGAACCACGGGCCGTTCACAATCGGCCGCGACGCGAAGTCGGCCGTCAAGGCGGCCGTTCTGCTCGAGGAGGTCGCCCGCACCGTGCACATCTCGCGCCAGCTGGGCGAGCCGCTGCCGATCCCGCAGGACGCGATCGACAGCCTCTACGACCGCTACCAGAACGTCTACGGCCAGCGCTGACGCGGGCCTCGCGAAAGGAACACATCGATGACGAAGCCCTATGCCGACCGCGAGATCTGGTTCTTCACCGGATCGCAGGATCTCTACGGCGAGGAGACGCTGCGACAGGTGGCCGAGCAGTCGCAGGAGGTGGCACGTGCGCTCGACGCGTCGGCCGACGTGCCCGCGACGATCGTCTGGAAGCCTGTGCTGAAGGACGCCGCCTCCATCCGCCGCGCGATGCTCGACGCCAACTCCGACGACCGTGTGCTCGGGGTCATCACGTGGATGCACACGTTCAGCCCGGCGAAGATGTGGATCGCAGGCCTCGATGCGCTGCGCAAGCCGCTGCTGCACCTGCACACGCAGGCCAACGTCGAGCTGCCGTGGGACAGCATCGACTTCGACTTCATGAACCTCAACCAGGCCGCGCACGGCGACCGCGAGTACGCGTACCTGGCCGCGCGCCTCGGCGTGGCCCGCACCACGGTCGTCGGCCACGTGTCGAACCCGGCCGTGCAGCGCCGAGTCGGAACCTGGATCCGCGGCGCCGCGGGCTGGGCCGCCACGCACGAGCTCACGCTCGTGCGCTTCGGCGACAACATGCGCAACGTGGCGGTGACCGAGGGCGACAAGACCGAGGCCGAGCTGCGCTTCGGCGTCTCGGTCAACACGTGGGGCGTGAACGACCTCGTGGCCGCGGTGGAGGCCGTCGAAGAGTCGGCGATCGACGCGCTCGTGGCCGAGTACGAGGACCTGTACGACGTGGTGCCCGAGCTGCGCAAGGGCGGCGACCGACACGAGTCGCTGCGCTATGCCGCGAGCCAGGAGATCGCGCTCGAGACCTTCCTCACCGAGGTGGGCGCCAAGGCGTTCACGACCAACTTCGAGGATCTCGGCGACCTGCGCCAGCTGCCCGGCATCGCCGTGCAGCGGCTGATGGCGAAGGGCTACGGCTTCGGCGCCGAGGGCGACTGGAAGACCGCCGTGCTGGTGCGCGCCGCGAAGGTCATGGGCGAGGGCCTGCCGGGCGGTGCGTCGCTCATGGAGGACTACACGTACGACCTGACGCCCGGCAGCGAGCTGATCCTCGGTGCGCACATGCTCGAGATCTGTCCGACCCTCACCACCGCTACGCCGCGCGTCGAGATCCACCCGCTGGGCATCGGCGGCAAGGAGGACCCGGTGCGCATGGTGTTCGACGCCGATGCGACCGAGGGTGCCGTGGTCGTCTCGCTCGCCGACATGCGCGACCGCTTCCGCCTCACGGCCAACGTGGTGGACGTCGTGACGCCGCCGGCGCCGTTGCCGCACCTGCCGGTCGCCCGCGCGGTGTGGCAGCCGCGCCCGTCGTTCGAGGTCTCGGCGGAGGCGTGGCTCACCGCGGGCGGCGCGCATCACACGGTGCTGTCGACGGCGGCGGGCGTCGAGGCGTTCGAGGTGTTCGCCGACATCGCGCGCTGCGAGCTGCTCGTGATCGACGAGCACACCACGCGCCGCGGCTTCCGCGACCAGGTGCGCTGGAACGCCGCGTACCACCGCCTGGCGCAGGGACTGTAGGCCGCGCGGCCCCGGCCGAGTGCACACCAAAGTGCGTGTGGACTCGCGCGCATCCGGGGCGCCCGGCCGAGTGCACACCAAAGTGCGTGTGTTCTCACGCGATCCACGAAGCGGGCTCCGGATGTCCGGGGCCTGCTTGGTCGTTGACAGCGGGCAGGATGGATGAGCCGTCCGGCCGCGTCCGGCCGCCGTCCCGCCGCAGAGGAGAGAACCGCATGACCGCATCCGACGTCGTCATCGTCGCCGCCGCCCGCACGCCCCAGGGCCGCCTCAAGGGCCAGCTGGCGCCGTTCTCGGCGCCCCAGCTCGGCGCCTTCGCGATTCGCGGCGCGCTTGAGCGCGGCGACATCGACCCGGCGCAGGTGGACGCGGTCATCCTGGGTCAGGTGCTCTCCGCCGGCTCGGGTCAGAACCCGGCCCGTCAGGCGGCCATCGGGGCGGGCCTCGCATGGGATGTGCCGGCGCACTCGGTCAACAAGGTGTGCCTGTCGGGCCTGACGGCCGTGATCGACGCGGCGCGGATGATCGCGGTCGGCGACGCGAAGGTCGTCGTCGCGGGCGGCATGGAGTCGATGACCCAGGCTCCGCACCTGCTGCCGGCATCGCGTGCGGGCTACTCCTACGGGTCGATCGAGGTGCTCGACCACATGGCGCACGACGGCCTCACCGACGCGTTCGACCGCGAGAGCATGGGCGCATCCACCGAGCGGCACAACGCCCGATTCGGGCTCACGCGCGCCCAGCAGGACGAGGTCGCGGCGATGTCGCACCGACGCGCGGCGGCGGCGAAGGCCCAGGGCGTGTTCGACGCCGAGATCGTTCCGGTGGAGGTGCCCCAGCGCAAGGGCGAGCCGGTCATGCTGACACGCGACGAGGGCGTGCGGCCGGACACGACGGTCGAGACGCTCGCCGGGCTGCGCCCGGCGTTCGCCGAGGGCGGCACGATCACGGCCGGCAATGCGTCGCAGATCTCCGACGGCGCGGCCGCGGTCGTGCTGACGACGCGGGCGCACGCGACCGAGCAGGGCTGGCCCGTGCTGGTCGCAGTCGGCGCCTCCGGGCAGACGGCAGGGCCCGACAACTCCCTCCAGGCCCAGCCCGCACAGGCCATCCGCCGCGCGTGCGACAAGCAGGGCATCGCGCCCGCCGACCTCGACCTGGTGGAGATCAACGAGGCGTTCGGTGCGGTGGTCGCCCAGTCGCAGGCCGAGCTCGGCCTCGACGCAGCCGTGGTCAACCCGCACGGCGGCGGCATCGCCCTCGGCCATCCGATCGGCGCCTCGGGCGCGCGTCTGGTGGTGCACGCCGTGCACGAGCTCGCGCGCCGGGGTGCGGGTACCGCGGCTGTCGCGCTGTGCGGCGGCGGCGGCCAGGGCGACGCTCTCATCCTCACCCGCTGAAGCGAGCGGACGTCGCCCCGGCCGACACGGGGCCGTCCGCGCGTGTGCTTAGAATGCGCTCAAGCTCCGCGACCGCGGCGCTGTGAAGGCGAGGACGCATGCCGGTGACGATGCGCGACGTCGCCACCCGGGCGGGAGTGTCGGTGAAGACGGTCTCGAATGTCGTCAACGGCTTCCCGCACATCCGTCCTGAGACGCGTTCGCGGGTCGAGGACGCCATCCGCGCCCTCGGATACCGCGTCAACGTCTCCGGCCGCAACCTGCGTCGCGGACGCACCGGCATGATCGGCCTCGGCATCCCCGAGCTGCGCAATCCGTACTTCGCCGAGCTCGCCGACTCCTGCATGCGCGCCGCCGAGCAGCGCGGGCTCGTGCTGCTCATCGAGCAGACGGGATACACGGGCGAGCACGAGCTCGAAGTGCTGCGCAGCACCCAGCGGCAGCAGACGGACGGGCTGCTGTTCTCGCCCATGACGATGGATCCCGACGACCTTGCGCCCTTCCAGGTCGACTATCCGCTGGTGCTGCTCGGAGAACGGGTCTTCCACGCCGGCGTGGACCACGTGACGATGGCCAATCGCGAGGCGGCACGAGCAGCGACGCGTCACCTCATCGAGCGCGGATGCCGCCGCATCGCGGTGATCGGCGCGCACGAGGGGGAGCGGATGGGATCTGCGGCGCTGCGGTATGCGGGATATCTCGACGCTCTCGCAGAGGCCGGACTGGAGCCCGATCCGAGCCTCGTCGGAGAGGCCGGCCGCTGGGTGCGCTCCACGGGGGCGGCGGCGATGAGCCGGCTGCTCGACGCCGGTACAGCCGTCGACGGCGTCTTTGCCATGAACGACGCTCTCGCTCTTGGAGCGCTGCACGTGCTGCGCGCGCGGGGCGTGCACGTGCCGCACGATGTCTGCGTCGTGGGATTCGACGACCTGGAGGAGGCGCGCTACGCCGAGCCGCCGCTCACATCGATCGCGCCGGGACGCGAGCAGATCGCGCGGGTCGCGGTCGATCTGCTGGTGCGTCGCATCGAGGGGGAGTCCGCGGTTCCGCAGACCGTCGTGGCCGACTTCGAGCTCGTCGCGCGCGAGTCGACCGCGCGCTGAGCGCCCCCGGCGCCGCGGGTGAGTCACCCGGCCGGGTACCGCTTGCGCGGCTATTTACATCGATGTAAAACAGGAGCGGTGACATCGTCGTCACCACGCACCGAGGAAACGCGATGAAGCGACTGCTGTACTCGAAGAAGGCCGCGCCCTACCTGTTCGTGCTGCCGTTCGTCATCACCCTGCTCGTGTTCTGGGCCGTGCCGATCGGGCGCTCGTTCGTCATGAGCTTCCAGGAGCTGCTCTACGGTCAGGCGAGCTTCATCGGGCTGCGCAACTACGAGCGGATGCTGGGCGACCGCGTCTTCTGGCAGGCAGTCGGCAACAGCTTCCGCTACATGTGCTCACGCTGGTCCTGCTCATTCCGATCCCGCTGGTGCTCGCCTCGATCATCAACTCCAAGATCGGAAGCGACCGCATCAAGAACCTGTTCAAGGCGTCGCTGTTCGTCCCCGCTCTGACGTCGATCGTCGTCGCCGGTCTGGTCTTCCGCCTCATGTTCTCGGAGAGCGAGACGGCCATGATCAACCAGGTGCTGCAGTTCGTCGGCATCGATCCCGTGCGGTGGCTGCGCGAGGACATCCCGGGACTGATCGTGCTGCTCGCGCTGGCGCTGTGGCGATGGACGGGCGTGAACACCATGTACTTCCTCGCCGGGATGCAATCGATCCCCCGCGAGTACTACGAGGCTGCGGCGCTCGACGGAGCGGGGCGCGTCCAGCAGTTCCTGCACATCACCGTGCCCAACCTCAAGCCGACGATCGTCTACGTGGTCACCATCAGCATCTACGGCGGCCTCGCGATGTTCACCGAGAGCTTCATGCTGTACGCCGGCAACCAGTCGCCGAACAACCAGGGCCTGACCATCGTCGGGTATCTGTACCGCCAGGGCATCCAGCAGAACGACATGGGCTTCGCATCGGCCGTGGGAGTCGTGCTGCTCGCCGTCGTGCTCGTCATCAACGTCACGCAGCTCACCCTCGCGGGAGCGTTCCGGAAGGAGGCGGCGCGGTGAGCGAGACGCGCGCGAACATCCCGGTGATCGATGGGCAGGCGCCGCCGCTTCCTCCGGCGCAGCGATGGGCGGGGCTCATCCAGTCGGCGTTCCTCGTCGTCATCGCGCTGGTCGCCCTGATCCCGATCATCGCGATCTTCCTCGGCACGTTCCAGGACGGCGGATCGCTCCTCCGCAGCGGCGTGAGCTTCGCGGTCGACGTGGCGTCGTTCGACCTCGACAGCTACCGCATCCTCTTCACGGAGTCGGGCGATTACTTTCTCTGGTTCTGGAACAGCCTGTGGCTGACGGCCGTGCAGGTCGTGCTGACGCTGCTGGTGAGCTCGTTCGTCTCGTACGGCCTCGCGATGTACGACTTCCGCGGCAAGCAGGCGGTCTTCATCGCTGTGCTGATCGTGATGACCGTGCCGTTCGAGATGATGATGCTGCCGCTGTACATGCAGGTCAACGACTTCGATCTGGCCGACACGTTCATCGTGATCTTCCTGCCGTTCCTCGCCCACGCCATGACGATCTTCTTCTTCCGGCAGTACTTCCTCGGCGTGCCCTACGAGCTGGTGGAGGCCGGCCGCGTCGACGGTGTGAGCGAGTTCGGCATCTTCTTCCGCCTCGTGCTGCCGATCGCCAAGCCGGCGATCGCGGCGATGGCCATCCTCAACGGCATGCTCTGCTGGAACAACTTCCTGTGGCCGCTGCTCGTGCTGCGCAGCTCCGACAAGTTCATCCTGCCGATCGGACTCAACGCGCTGCTGACGCCCCACGGCAACAACTATGACCTGCTGATCGTCGGCGCCTTCTTCTCGCTCGTTCCGATCCTGCTGCTCTTCCTGGCCTTCCAGCGCTACTTCATCGAGGGCATGACGGCCGGCGCGGTCAAGGGCTGAGCACCTTCGCTCTTGTCTTCCTCACGCCCAGTTCCCCTCCACGTCCGCTTTCCCTCACACAGCACGATCAAAGGAGATCATCATGAACGCACGAAGGATCATCCCCATGGCGGCGGTGCTCGCCCTCGCGGGCGGGGTACTGGCCGGATGCAGCGGCGGCGGAGGCGGAGACGAGGCCACCGTCAACGAGGACGGCTCGACCGTCGTCGACATGTGGGTGTTCGCCGAGGTGCATGCCGCGTACTACGAGGCGATGGCCGAGGCCTGGAACGAGGAGAACCCCGACAAGGCCATCGACCTGAAGATCACGGTCTACCCCTATGAGGAGATGCACAACAAGCTGCAGCTCGCCCTCAACGCCGGCAAGGGGCTTCCCGACGTCGTGGACATCGAGGTGAACAAGTTCGCCAACTTCGTGCGCGGCGAGAACCCGCCGCTCGTCGACCTCACGGAGGTGGCCGAGCCGTATGTCGCCGACATCGTGCAGGCGCGTCTCGACCTCTACTCGAAGGACGGGTCGATCTACGCGTTCCCCACCCACGTCGGCGCGTTCGTGTCGTTCTACAACACCGAGCTGCTCGAGAGCGCGGACATCGACTACACGACGATCAAGACCTGGGACGACTTCCAGGCCGCCGGCCAGAAGTACAACGAGGCGACCGGCAAGGCCTTCGGCATCGCCGAGACGGCCGTCACCTTCGTCGAGCCGCTCATCACGGCGCAGCTCGGCGGTCAGTGGCTGGACGCGGACGGCAACCCGCAGGTCGACAGCCCCGAGGCCGTCGAGACCATCTCGATGCTGCAGGAGATGCAGGAAGCCGGGGCCATCTCGACCATCCCCGGAGGCAGTCCGGACGACGAGCAGGCGTACGGCGCGATCAACAACGGAGACTTCGCCGCGGTCGTCTATCCGGCCTGGTACACGTCGCGTTTCGTGGACTACATGCCCGACCTGGCCGGGAAGGTCGCGATCGCCCCGGCACCGGCTCCGGCCGACGCCGCGGTGAAGACCATCGGCGGTGGCGGCACGGGCACGGCCGTGATCGGTGCGTCGCCCGTCGCCGAGTTCGCAGCTGACTGGCTCGCGTTCGCGAAGCTCTCGCCCGAGGCCAACGTCGCGGTCTGGAAGGAGCTCGGCTTCGACCCGGTGAACATGTCGGTGTGGGAGGACCAGGCCGTCACCCACGATCCCGAGAACAAGTTCAACAAGTACTTCCAGACCAACCTGTTCGACGTGCTGAACGAGGTCAAGGATGGCATCGGGCACTGGGAGTCGTTCTCGTCGCCGAACTGGCCGTCGGTAGACAACGTCTTCCGCACGGTGACGCTCAACGAGGCCTTCGAGAACAAGGTGCCCGCGCCGGAGCTCCTGAAGCAGGCGCAGGCCGACCTCGAGAACGAGCTCGGCTGAGCCGCCGAGCGCACACGAGTCGGGGCGACGCTCTCCTCCGCGTCGCCCCCCCCCCCCCCCCCCCCCCCCCCCCCCCCCCCCCCCCCCCCCACCAACACCCCCACCCACCCCCCCAAACAACACACCACAATAACCACTATTACCAACCACCCCCCTCTCCCCTACCCCCCCCCCCACCCGCGCGGGGCCCCCGCACCCCCCCGCGCCCCCCCGACCCTCCCGCCCCACCGAAAGGACATCTCGCCATGCTGACCGCTTCCGTCACGGTCGATCCCGCCTTCGTCGTCGGGCCGGTGCGCCCGCGCACCTTCGGCTCCTTCGTCGAGCATCTGGGTCGCTGTGTCTACACGGGCATCCACGACCCCGGCCACCCGACGGCGGATGCCGATGGCTTCCGCGGGGACGTGATCGAGCTGGCGCGAGAGCTGGGCGTCACCACCGTGCGCTATCCGGGCGGCAACTTCGTCTCGGGCTACCGCTGGGAGGACGGGGTGGGCCCGGTCGAGCAGCGCCCGCGCCGGCTCGACCTCGCCTGGCACTCGACCGAGCCGAACTGGGTCGGCGTCGACGAGTTCGTGCGCTGGTGCCGCAAAGCGGGCGTCGAGCCGATGATGGCGGTCAATCTCGGCACCCGCGGCGTGCAGGATGCGCTCGACCTGCTCGAGTACTGCAACGGCACGGCCGACACGCACTTCGCGAACCTCCGCCGGGCCAACGGGTCGGACGAGCCGCACGGCATCCGGATGTGGTGCCTCGGCAACGAGATGGACGGGCCGTGGCAGATCGGCCACAAGACGGCCGAGGAGTACGGTCGGCTGGCCGCCGAGACGGCGCGCGCGATGCGGATGGTGGATCCCGGCCTCGAGCTCGTGGCGTGCGGGTCGTCCTCCTCGGAGATGCCCACGTTCGGCGACTGGGAGCGCGTCGTGCTCGCAGAGTCGTACGAGCACGTCGACTACGTCTCGGCGCATGTCTACTACTACGAGGAGGACGGCGACCTCGCGTCCTTCCTGGCATCGGCCGTGAACATGGACCACTTCATCGAGTCGGTGGTGGCCACGGCCGACGCCGTGCGGGCGGCGGGCAAGCACGACAAGCGCATCGCGATCTCGTTCGACGAGTGGAACGTCTGGTACCAGAAGCGTGCGGAGTCGAAGGTGCCCGAGGGCGACGACTGGCCGGTCGCCCCCGTGCTGCTCGAGGACCGCTACAACGTCGCCGATGCGGTGGTGGTGGGCAACCTGCTGATCTCGCTGCTGCGTCACACCGACCGGGTGCACGCGGCGTCGCTCGCTCAACTGGTCAATGTGATCGCGCCGATCATGACCGAGCCGGGCGGTCGCTCATGGCGCCAGACGACCTTCCACCCGTTCGCCCTGACCGCGCGCCACGCGAAGGGAGAGGTGCTGCGGCTCGCTCTGTCTGCACCCGAGTACGACACCGCGAAGTACGGCCGGGTTCCCGCGCTCGACGCGGTCGTCACGCACGATGCGGCGTCCGGTGACGTGGTCGTCTTCGCGGTGAATCGATCGACCGGGGATGACCTCGAGCTCCGCACCGCGCTGCGGGGCCTGGGGCAGCTGCGGCTGGTGGAGGCCGTGAGCCTCTCGAATCCCGACCACACGTGGTCGGCGACCGCCGATGACGCCGCGTCGGTCCTGCCGCGTCCGAACGAGACCGCGACCGTGTCGGGGGAGCAGCTCACCGCGGTGCTGCCGCCGGTCTCCTGGTCGATGCTGCGTCTCGCTCGCGCCTGACCGCTGGATCTGGAACAGGTCGCCAGATAGATTCCGGCACGACCATTCTCGTCGCCAGCTCGTGGCTATGACCCGGATGTACCGTCCGTGTCACGGCGTGCTCGCTCCCGACGTCGCCTGCCCGCGACAGCGAACGCGGGACCATGCCCGACCGGGGTTAGAGTGCCTTTCGCGTGTGAACGTGCACATCACGTATGTGAGCGCTAACATGTACACACTGCCGGGTGCCCTGACCCGGTTCTCGAAGAAGAGAGAGGCACAGCAATGAAGCGGACTGCTCTGCGGTTCATCACCACGACGGGCGCGGTCGCCCTGGCCCTCGGTCTCGCGGGCTGCGCGGGCAACTCGGCTCCTGCCGGCGACGGCGGCGAGCCCGCCGCTGAGGACGTCACGGTCGGCGTCGCGATGCCCACCGAGACCTCGGAGCGCTGGATCGCCGACGGCAACTCGGTCAAGGACCAGCTGGAGGAGGCCGGTTACTCGGTCGACCTGCAGTACGCCAACGACGACATCCCCACCCAGCAGCAGCAGATCGAGCAGATGATCACGAAGGGCGCCGATATCCTGATCGTCGCCTCGATCGACGGCACGGCCCTCGCCAGCCAGCTCGAGTCGGCCGCCGACAAGGGCATCCCGGTCATCGCCTACGACCGCCTGATCAACGGCACCGAGGACGTCAACTTCTACGTCACGTTCGACAACTACACCGTCGGCGTGCAGCAGGCGCAGTCGCTGCTGCGCGGCCTCGGCTACCTCGACGAGAACTACGAGGACACCGGCCTGACCGACAAGAAGATCATCGAGCTGTTCGCCGGATCGCCCGACGACAACAACACGGGCTTCTTCTTCAACGGCGCCATGGACACCCTCAAGCCCTACCTCGAGGACGGCCGCCTGACGGTCGGCTCGGGCCAGACCTCGATGGACCAGGTCTCGACCCTGCGCTGGGACGGCGCCACCGCCCAGAAGCGCATGGAGGACCTGCTCACCTCGACGTACAACGGCGGCTCGGGTCAGCTCGACGGCGTGCTCGCGCCCTACGACGGCATCTCGCGCGGCATCATCACCGCGCTGCAGAACGCCGGCTACGGCAAGACCATCGAGGAGGGCCTGCCGGTGGTCACCGGCCAGGACGCCGAGATCGCGTCGGTGAAGTACATCAACGACGGCGTGCAGTTCGCGACGATCTTCAAGGACACGCGCAAGCTCGCCACCCAGGCCGTCGAGGCCGCCACGGCGTACGCCGAGGGCACCGAGCCCGAGGCCAACGACACCGAGACGTACGACAACGGCGTGAAGGTCGTGCCGTCGTACCTCCTGGAGTCGGACATCGTCGTGAAGGACAACATCACGTCGCTCCTCGTCGACTCGGGCTACTGGACCGAGGACGAGGTCGCGTCGGGCGTCGCGGAGTAATCCCGACTCTCGCAGGATGATGCCCGCCGGGTCGCGCGCACGCGCCGGCCCGGCGGGCACACCCCTGAGCGCACGGGGAGCGAGGGACCCGCGGGTCCCCGCCTCAGCGCGAAGAACAGCAGCGCGGAAAAGAGACTGGAGCAGCGATGTCGAGCGCGATCCTCGAGATGCGGAACATCACAAAGGACTTCCCGGGCGTGAAGGTGCTCAAGGGCGTCAACCTGAGCGTCGCGCGCGGCGAGATACACGCCATCTGCGGCGAGAACGGCGCCGGCAAGTCGACCCTGATGAAGGTGCTGTCGGGGGTGTACCCGCACGGCTCGTACGGCGGCGACATCCTCTTCGACGGCGAGGAGATGGCGTTCTCCTCGATTCGCGACTCGGAAGAGCGCGGCATCGTCATCATCCACCAGGAGCTCGCGCTGGTGCCGCACCTGTCGGTGGCCGAGAACATTTTCCTGGGCAACGAGCGCGTGCGCGGCGGCCTGATCGACTGGAACAAGGCCAACCACGAGGCCGCGGAGTTCATGCGGCGCGTGGGTCTCGACGAGAACCCGACCACGGCCGTGGGGCAGCTCGGCGTCGGCAAGCAGCAGCTGATCGAGATCGCCAAGGCGATGACCAAGGACGTCAAGCTGCTGATCCTCGACGAGCCGACCGCGGCGCTCAACGACAACGACTCGGAGCACCTGCTCGGCCTGCTGCGCGAGCTGCGCGATCAGGGCATCACGTGCATCATCATCAGCCACAAGCTCGGTGAGATCGAGGCGATCGCGGACTCGACCACGATCATCCGCGACGGCGAGTCGATCGAGACGATCGACATGCACGGGCCGGATGCCACGCAGGACCGCATCATCCGCGGCATGGTGGGTCGATCGCTCGACCAGCGCTTCCCCGACCGCACCCCGCAGATCGGCGACGAGATCTTCCGCGTCGAGAACTGGACCGTGCACCACCCGACGCAGGCCGGCCGCATCGTGGTCGACGACGCGTCCATCTCGGTGCGCGCGGGCGAGATCGTCGGCATCGCGGGCCTGATGGGGGCCGGGCGCACCGAGTTCATGATGAGCCTGTTCGGCCAGTCGTACGGCCGCGACATCTCGGGCCGGATGCACCTGCACGGCAAGGAGATCAAGGCCCGCACCGTGCAGGAGGCCATCGCGAACGGTCTCGCGTACGTGTCGGAGGACCGCAAGCACTACGGTCTCAACCTGATCACCGACATCCGCACCAACATCACGGCGGCGGCGCTCGGCAAGATCAGCAACAAGGCGAGCTTCGTGAACGGCAACGAGGAGATCAAGGTCTCCGAGGAGTACCGCCGCGACATGAACATCAAGACGCCGACCGTCATGCAGACCGTGGGCAACCTGTCGGGCGGCAACCAGCAGAAGGTCGTGCTGTCGAAGTGGCTGTTCTCCGACCCGGAGGTGCTCATCCTGGATGAGCCCACCCGCGGCATCGACGTCGGTGCGAAGTACGAGATCTACGAGATCATCAACGCCCTGGCCGCCGCCGGGAAGGCCATCATCGTCGTGTCGAGCGAGCTGCCTGAGCTTCTCGGCATGTGCGACCGCATCTACACGCTCGCGTACGGCCGCATCACGGGCCAGCTCCCGGTCGCCGAGGCGACGCAGGAGAGCCTGATGAGCCTCATGACCATCGAGAAGAACCAGAAGGAGGCCGCGTGATGGCATGCGGTGCATTGAGCGAGCGCAGTGAGCGCAGCGAACGGAGTGAGTCGAAATGAGCAATGTCCTGGCTGAGACCAAAGACCTGTTCACCCGCAACCTCCGGACGTCCGGCATCTACATCGCCTTCGTGGCGATCGTGGTGCTGTTCACCTTCCTGACGGGCGGCACGCTGCTCGCGCCGGAGAACGTCACGAACCTCGTGCTGCAGAACGCGCACATCCTGATCATGGCGCTCGGCATGATCATGGTGATCGTCGCCGGCCACATCGACCTGTCGGTCGGCTCGGTGCTCGCGTTCGCGTCGGCCGTGTCGGCCGTGCTCGTCATCAAGGCGGGCATGCCGTGGTGGGTGGGTCTGCTCGCCGCGGTCGTGGTCGGTCTGCTGGTCGGCGCATGGCACGGCTTCTGGGTCGCGTTCGTCGGCATCCCGGCGTTCATCGTGACCCTGGCGGGCATGCTGCTGTTCCGCGGTCTCACGTGGGTCGTGCTCGAGAACGTGTCGCTGTCGCCGTTCCCCGCCGAGTACAAGACGATCGCCACCGGCTTCTCCCGCGGCCTGTTCGGCGAGATCACGGTGGGCCAGGGCTCGGGCCTGCTGGCGCAGCCGCAGACGGTCGACATCTTCACGCTGCTCATCGGCGTCGTGGCCGTCGCCGGTTTCGTCGTGACCCAGGTGCGCAGCCGTCGCGCGCGCATCGGCTACAACCAGAAGGTCGAGTCGATGCCGCTGTTCATCGCGAAGCTCGTGGCCGTGGCGGTCGTGGCGATGGCGTTCGCATGGGCGCTCGCGTTCAACCGCGGCTTCCCGCTGGTGCTGATCGTGCTCGGCGTGCTCATCCTCGTGTACCAGCTGATCACCAACCGCACAGTGTTCGGCCGCCACGTCTACGCCGTGGGTGGCAACCTCTCGGCCGCGCAGCTGTCGGGCGTCAACGTGCGCAAGGTCAACTTCTGGCTGTTCGTGCACATGGGCCTGCTCACCGGCATCGCCGCCGCGATGTTCTCGGCGCGCTCCAACGGCGCCCAGCCGGGTATGGGCAACAGCTTCGAGCTCGACGTGATCGCTGCCTGCTTCATCGGCGGCGCCTCGACCACGGGCGGCATCGGCCGCGTCACCGGCGCCCTCGTCGGCGGTCTCGTGATGGCCGTGATGTCGAACGGCATGTCGCTCATGGGCGTGCCGCAGTCGGTGCAGCCGATCGTCAAGGGCCTCGTGCTGCTCATCGCCGTCGCGTTCGACATCTACAACAAGCGCCGCGCGGGCGCCACGCGCTGACGGTCCTTTCTCGGATCGAGCGGCGCGCTCGCTCAGCCCGCACACCGGCGGGCCGTTTCCCTGGGGGAGCGGCCCGCCGTTCGCGTCTCAGCCACCTCGAGTGCACTCCAATGTACGTGTGGTCTCGGCCAGACAGAGCGGCCCGAGTGCACACGAACATTGGTGTGTATTCGGCGGCTCACGCGTGCAGCCGCGCCGGCTCGGCAGTCACGCGTCCAGCTGAGCGCTTTCGGCGAGGCGGCCTCCTGGCTCGATGCCGACAACGAGGTCGATGCCGAGACGGCGGAGGAAGGCGTGGTCGTGGCTCACGATCAGCAGGGCGCCGCGGTACGCCTCCAGGGCTTCGGCGAGCTGCGCGACGCTCGCGATGTCGAGGTTGTTGGTCGGCTCGTCGAGGATGAGCAGCTGGGTCGGAGGATCCGCGAGCAGCAGCCTCGCGAGCGCCACGCGGAAGCGCTCGCCGCCTGACAGGGTGCCGACCGGGCGCTCGAGCGCGCTGCCGCGCAGCAGCAGGCGGGCGAGCTGGTTCCGGATGTCCCCGGGCGCCGTGGCGGGCGCGACATCGCGCACGTTGTCGACCGCCGAGCGCGCGTCGTCGAGGTCGTCGAGACGCTGCCGCAGGTAGCCGACGCGTGAGGTGAGCATCCTGCCGCCCAGCCGTCCGGGCTCGGGTGTGGAGCCCGAGACGAGGTGCTCGAGCAGCGTGGTCTTCCCCACGCCGTTGGGGCCCACCACCGCGACGCGCTCCGGGCCCCGGATCGTGATCGTGCGGAAGCCGTCGCTCAGCTCCGCGATCCTCCGGCCGCGGGGCACATCCGGGTCGGGCAGCGCGAGATGGATGTGCTCCTCTTCCCTCACACGGGAATCGGCGGCGTCCAGGGCGGCCTGCGCTGCCTGGACCTTCTCGTCGAGCGTGCCGCGCAGCGCGCCGGCCGTCTCCTGCGCCTTGCGCGCGCGGGCGCCGGCGAGGATCTTCGGCATGTTCTCGGCCGCCCTCCGTCCCGCCCGAGCACGGGCGGCGAGCTTCGCCTCGGCCGCCACGCGCTGGCGCTTCTCGACCTTCAGCGCCTGCTGCGCGGTCCGCGCGGCCTGCGCGGCGGCGGACTGCTCCTGTTCGACGAATGCGCGGAACGCGCCGTACGGCCCGCCGAACAGCTCCAGCCGGGCGCCCGTGCCACGTGAGGCCTGGCCGAGTCCGGTCGTGCGCAGCTCGGCGGTGTGCTCCATCCGCTCCAGCAGCTCGAGGTCGTGGCTGACGACGACGAGCGTTCCGGGCCAGGCGTCGACCATGTCGGCGAGCCGTGCTCGCGTGGGACGGTCGAGGTTGTTGGTCGGCTCGTCGAGCAGGGTGATGGGAGTGCGCCGCAGGCGCAGTCCCGTGATGGCCACCAGCATCGCCTCGCCGCCGGACAGCTCGTCGACGCGTCGGTCGAGGTCGGCGGCGCGGAAGCCGACGCCCTGCAGGGCCTCATCGGCGCGCGCCTCGATGTCCCAGTCGTCGCCGACCGCGTCGAACCAGCGCACGTCGACGTCGCCGGCCTCGATCGCGCGCAGGGCCCGGAGGACCGGTGCGATGCCCAGCAGGTCTGCGATCGTCGCCGTGTGCGCGAGCGTGAGGGTCTGCGGCAGATAGCCGACGTCACCGGATGTCTCCACGCGGCCTCGCGTGGGTGACAGGATGCCGGCGATCAGCTTCAGCAACGTGGACTTGCCGACGCCGTTGGGGCCGACCAGGCCGGTGGACCCGATGGGGAGGGTTCCATTCAGGCCGTCGAGGGCGGCGCTGCCGTCGGGCCAGTGATAGGCGAGGTCGCGGAACGCGATGGCGGAGGAGACGTGCATGGAGAGACCTTTCGGGGGCGGCGGATGAGCACGGCGCCCGGGTCTGTCCGGGCGGGCTAGACGGCGAAGGTCCCGATCTCCATGTGGTCACCGTAGCATCGGGCGCAGGCCGACGGCGCCCACCAGCAGGCCGAACAGAATATTTTCTGACTTCGGAAATGCGCAATCTGTAGGTATAGTGGCCGACGCGCCCTGACGGCGCATCCGCGTTCCAGGCGGATCTTCGACGGTGAAGAGGTTGTTTCGTGGCAGAGCAGACAGAGACTCCGACGACGCGTCCCAGCCAGACCCAGGCGGGCTCGCCGGAGGACGCGGCGGTCTCGCTGAACACCAAGTGGCACCTGATGGGCATCGCCGGTCAGGATGGCCGGAGCGAGTCTCTCAACAGCAGGGACCTGCGGCGCGTGCTCGCCTCGTCGATGATCGGCAGCATCGTCGAGTACTACGACTTCATCCTGTACGCGACCGCGGCGTCGCTGATCTTTGCGAGCGTGTTCTTCGACGGCATGCCGCCGGCGATCGGGCAGCTGTCTGCGTTCGCGACCTTCGCGGTCGGCTACCTGGCTCGTCCCCTGGGCGGCATCGTGTTCGGTCACTTCGGCGACGTGCTCAGCCGCAAGCAGATGCTCGTGGTCTCCATGCTGATGATGGGCTTCGCCACCGTCGCGATCGGCCTGCTGCCGACGCCCGCGCTCATCGGCGTATGGGCGCCGATCCTGCTCATCCTGCTGCGCATCGTGCAGGGCATCTCGGTGGGCGGCGAGTGGGGAGGAGCGACCCTCATGGCGCTCGAGCACGCGCCGGCCGAGAAGCGCGGTTTCGCCGCGGCGTTCGCCAACGCCGGCGGCCCGGCGGGCGGCCTGCTCGCGACGTTCGTCGTGTCGGGCGTCTCGTTCGCGACGGGCGATCAGTTCCTGGTGTGGGGCTGGCGCATCCCGTTCCTGTTCTCGATCGTGCTGATCCTGATCGGCATGGTCATCCGCCTGAAGGTGGCCGAGTCGCCCGTGTTCCAGCGCCTCGAGGAGGAGGCTGCACAGCGCGCCGAGAAGCAGCGGCTGCCCATCACGAAGGTGCTGTTCGACCACCCCCGCGTCGTCATCCTCACGCTCGTCGCCTCGCTCGGCTTCTACGCATGCCAGGGCATCCTCACCACATGGGGCGTCACGCAGGCGGCCAACGAGGGCGTCGCTCGCGAGGCCGTGCTCAACATCAAGGGCCTCGCGGCCGTGGTGACCATCGTCGTGGCGTTCGCCGCAGCCCGGGTCTCCGACCGGCTCGGCCGCCGCACGGTGCTGGTCGCCGGTGGCGTGCTCGGCGTGCTGTGGGCCTACCCCGCGCTCGTGCTGCTGCACAACGGCACGGCATGGGGCTTCGCGCTGGCGGTGATCGTCGGCAACGGCGTGATCCAGGGCATCCTGGCCGGCCCGATCGGCGCGTACATCTCCGAGCAGTTCCCCCCGGCCGTGCGCTACACCGGCGCGTCGCTGGCCTATCAGGGAGCCTCGACCCTGGGCGCGGGCTTCACTCCGATGATCGCCACCGCGCTCATGGCAGCCGCGGGGCTGATGGGCGTCGCGGTGTTCTGGATCGCCGTGCTGGTGATCGGCCTGGTCGCCGTCGTCATGTCCCGGGAGGGCGCGGTGCTCGCGGGCAAGCGCGGGCCGCGGCCGTAGCCCGTCGCTGCTGAGGCGCAGGCCGCGGAGCACGTCGGCGCCGCCGATTCAGCTCAGCAGCGGCAGGCGGCCGACGATCCGGTCGACGCGGTTGCGGGGCCCGACCAGACCGACGGCGAGATAGCCCAGATCTTCGGGTGCCCGCGCGGCGGCGGCATCCAGGTACTCGTCATAGACCCGGGTGAGCTGGGCGTGGGCGGGCATGTCTGCGACGTATACGCCATCGGATGCCGCGGCGCGAGCGCGGATGATCGCGAGCTGAGTCGAATCGGCGGCGAGGATCGTGCACCCGATCCACGGCAGGCCGGCGTGACGCGACCCGTCCGCGTCGATCGCGTCCGGCCCCAGCAGGCCGGTCACGGCCGCACCGGTTGCCGCGCCGACGCAGGCGGTCGCGTTGGCGACCCGCCCGGGCGGGAGAGAGGCATCGACCACCACCACCCACTTCAGGCGCGCAGCCCGTGTGGGCGCGCCGGTGTCGATCTCGTCTGGGGTGAAGCCGATCAGCGTGGGCATGTGTCTTCTCCTGGGGTGCGTGGAACGTGCGGTGGGAACGCCCATAATGTAGCCAGCAATGCGCGACGCTCGCGCTGGGCACGTATGAAGTACGAAGCAGAGGTGGGTATGGCTGATCTGGACGAACTTGATACGGCGATCCTGGGTGCTCTCCAGACGAATGCGCGGATGACCAACCGCGAGGTGGCTGCGCGCGTCGGCGTCTCGCCCACCACGGCGCTCGACCGCACGCGAGCGCTGCGGCGTCGCGGAATCATCCGGGGCGCCAGCCTGGACATCGACCTCGGAAGCGTGGGGCGGGGCGTGCAGGCGCTGATCTCGGTGCGCGTGCGCCCGCCGTCACGCGAGGTGATCGAGGCGTTCAGGGACTGGGCGTCGGCGCTGCCTGAGACGCTGGGCGTGTTCGTCGTGAGCGGTGATGTGGACTTCGTCATCCACGTGGCTGTGGCGGACAACGACGCGCTCTACGCCTTCGTGATCGACCGGCTGACCGAGCGCGACGAGATCGCGGATGTGCGCACGACCGTCGTCTACGAGCATCTGCGCAATGCGCGCATCGGGATCGCGCCCTCGCGGTGAGCGCCTCCTCGACAGCGCCTCCTCGACAGCGCCTCCTCGACAGCGCCTCCTCGACAGCGGCGCGTCGGCAGCCGCGTCGGCGCGGGAAGCGCATCCCGGCGGAGCACGTCACGCTGCGTCATACCCGCGCACGGCGCGCCGGCGTCGACGTAGCGTGGGGGCATCGCGGCGATCCGGGTGGTCCCGGGGCGCGGGTCATGCCGTCAGCCGTTGCGGGTTCGACTCCCGCCGTCGCGTCGAGGGGTGGCGGACGTGCGAGGGCGGGGCCGCCCAGGCGACCGGGTGTATGCCAGCGAGCATCGCGCCGCCGCAAGCCCTGGCGGTCTGCGTCGGCGCCATGGTCGAATCGAGATCCGCGCGGGGTGATCACGACAACCGCCGCGCCGGCGCGACGGGGCGAGAGGCGGCAGGATGACACGCTATGCGGTGTACGCGCTGCCGGGGGCGCTCGGCGCGTCGGACGCGGCCGAGGCCGTGCGTCTGCGGGACGTCGCGGAGGCCTGGCTCGCGCGCGAGGAGTTCCGTGACCTCACGGTCGACGCGCGGCGCTATGGGCTCCACGGCACGTTGCGCGCGCCCTTCCGGCTGGCGCCGGGGCGCACGCCCGACGAGCTGGAGGCGGCGGCACGGGCCTTCGCAGCCCGGCGCGCGGCGGTCGTCATCCGGTCGCCGCGTCCACGCCGGGTGGCGGACTTCCGGGCCCTGGTGCCGGATGGCGACCACGGCGACATCGATGCCCTCGCCGCCGACATCATGCGCGACTTCGACCGGTTCCGAGCGGCGCCCAACGTGCAGGAGGTCCGCCGCCGCCGCCCGGAGACGCTGCCCCCGCGGCAGCGCGAGCTGTACGCGCGGTGGGGATATCCGTTCGTGTTCGATGAGTTCCGGTTCCACATCACGCTGACCGATCCCGTCCCCGCCGAGCGCGAGACGGCGGTCGACGCCGCCCTCGACGCGCACTTCGACGGTGTCGCGGGGGTGGACGTGCCCCTGCGCTCGATCGCCCTCTTCGTCGAGCCCCGGCCGGGGGCACGCTTCGAGGTGCACTCCGTGCATCCGTTCGGCGACGCGCCCGCGGCCGGCGGCGGTCGATCTGCGACCGGGCGGGAGCAGCCGGGGTGATGGGCGCGTTCGTCGGGGTCGTGGGCCCGTCCGGATCGGGGAAGGACGCGGCGATCCGGGAGGCTCGCGCCCGCCTCGAGGGGTGCGCGGTCGTGTTCGCGCGCCGTGTGATCACCCGGCCGCCGGGACCGGCGGAGGACAGCGAGTACGCGTCGGAGGCGCGGTTCGCGCGGCTCGAGGCCGCCGGCGCGTTCGTCCTGTCCTGGCGCGCTCACGGCCTGGCCTACGGCATCCCGGCCGCCGCCGTGGAGCAGGTGCGCGCCGGTGCGGTGGTCGTCGGCAATCTCTCGCGATCGGTGCTCGCCCTGATGCCCGAGCGCTTCGGACGCGCCTTCTCGGTGCGGGTGACGGCGCCTGACGATCTGCGCCGGGCGCGGATCGCCGCCCGCGGCCGCGAGAGCGCCGCGGAGGTCGCCGCACGGCTGGACCGGAAACCGGCGCCCGACGTCCCCGTAGACCTGGAGATCGTCAACGACGGCACGCTGGCCGCCGCGGGGGAGCGGCTCGCTGCGTTCCTGCGGCAGCTCGCCCGCCCCGGTGATCCCGCCTTCTCAGGGGATGACGGGGCATCCCGCTCCTGAGTACGCGGGATCCCCTGACGATCGGGTCAGCGCCGCTCGCGCAGGAACTCCACGATGTCCGCCGCCAGCGGCTCGGGGGCCTCGTGGGGCGCGAAGTGGCCGCCCCGCGGCATGACCGTGTAGCGCTCGACGCGGTAGGTGCGCTCGGCCCACTCGCGTGGTGGCTGCGCGAGGTCGTGAGGGAAGACCGCGACCGCGGTCGGAACGTCCACGCGCGAGACGCGCGGAGTGATGCCCACGGCGTACTCCCAGTACGGCCGCAGCGACGAGCCGATCGTGTTCGTGAACCAGTACAGCGACGCGAGGGTCAGGAGGTGATCGTCGTCGAACACGGCCGAGATGTCGCCCTCAGGGTGGCTCGTACGGTCGCTCCACGCGCGGTGCTTCTCGAGGATCCACGACAGCAGGCCGGCCGGGGAGTCGGACAGCGCCGGTGCGAGCGTCAGCGGGCGCGTCTGCTGCTGGTGCTGGTACGCGCCCTCCTGCGCCACCCATGTCTCCACCGACGCCACGTGCGCTCGCTCGGCGTCCGTCAGCGACGCGTCGTCCCACGTCGCAGGCGCCGCCACCGCCAGCAGGTGGATCGCGGCGACCGCATCCGGATGCGCCTGCGCGAGCCGCGACGTGATCCCCGCGCCGAGGTCGCCGCCGTGGGCTGCGTAGCGCGCGAAACCGAGGCTCGTCATCAGCTCGTGCCACAGCTCGTGCGTCTGCTGCTCGTGGGCGGTCCGCTGCGGCGAGAACGGGAACCCGGGCAGCGCCGGCACGATCGCGGTATGACCGGCGGCGGCCAGCAGCCGGGCGAGCGGCACGAGCTCGAGCGCGCTGCTCGGCCAGCCGTTGGTCAGCACGATCGGCAGGCCACAGGAGGAGCCGCCGGGCGCGACCGCGTCGAACCGCAGATATCCGATCGGCGTGCCCGCGGCATCCTGCGTGAACCAGGGAAGGGCCCGGATGCGCTCCTCCTGAGCGCGCCAGTCGAACCCGTCGGCCCAGTACGCGACCATCCGCCGCAGCACGTCCGGGTCGGTTCCCGCGTCCCATCCGGATACCGGCCAGGGTTGCGGCCAGCGCGTGCGGCGCAGGCGGTGGCGCAGGTCGGCGAGGTCGTCGTCGGTCACGGACGGGAGCGGTGCAGACAGGGGTGTGGGCATGGCGTCCTCTCAGACCGCGACTTCGCTGTCGTCCTCGGCATACCCCTCGTCGAGGTACCGCACCAGCGCCGCGACCGCCTCACGACCGGCGCGGTTGGCGCCCACGGTCGACTGCGACGGGCCGAAGCCGATCAGGTGCACGCGCGGCTCCCCGCGCACCTGCGTGCCCCGCATGGTGATGCCGCCCAGCGCGTTGCGCAGGTACAGCGGGTCGAGGTGCCGCAGCGAGGCCTTGAAGCCCGTCGCCCACAGGATGGCGTCGAGCGGCGTGAACGACCCGTCGGCCTCGCGCACGCCGTCGGACTCGATCGAGACGAACATCGGGCGGCGGATCAGCACGCCGCGGTCACGCGCCGCGCGGGCGTACGGCGTCCAGCCGAGGCCCGTGTACCCGACGACGCTGCCGGTGGGTCGTCCCGCCTCGACGTCGGCGACGACCTTCTCGATCGTGGTGCGCCCGGTCTCGGTGTCGAACTCGCCCTCCGTGAACACCGGCTCCCGGCGGGTGTACCAGAACGTCTGCGCGACGCGCGAGATCTCCTCGAGCTGCTGCACTGCCGAGACGCCGCCGCCCACGATCGCCACCCGCTGGGGAGTATCGGCGACGGGCGCGAAGTCCTCGAGCCGACCGTAGTCGCGCGTGTGCAGCTGGCGGCCGCGGAACGTCTCCTGCCCCGGGTACACGGGGTGCACGGGGTTGTCCCACGTGCCCGTCGCGTTGATCACGGCGCGCGTGCGCCACGCCCCGTGGTCGGTGTGCACGAGCAGATCGCCGTCCTCCTCGTCGTCGGCATAGTCGACGGACTCGACGCGAACGGGCCGCAGGACGGGCAGCGCGTACCGCTCCTCGAATGCGGCGAAGTAGCGCGGCACGGCGTCGCGGCTCGGCTCCCCGGGGTCCATGTCGGGCTGGGGAAGGCCGGGCAGATCGAAGATCCGGTTGAGCGTGGCCACCCGCAGCGACTCCCAGCGGTGCTGCCACGCCCCGCCGGCCGCAGGGTTCGCGTCGAGCACGACGTACGTGCGGGCCGACCCGCGCGGCGACAGCGCACTCGAGAAGCCCCGGCGGCGCAGGTGATAGGCGGCGGACAGCCCGGCCTGCCCGGCGCCGATCACGACGACCGAGGCGGTGCGGGTGGACGGGGTCACATCCGGCTTCAACCGCTCACCCCGGGAACGCATTCCGTCGACGTCACCGGCGCCGGGGCTTGTCCGCCGCGCTCGCCGCCGGAGCGGCGGTGACGTCGACGGCAGGATGCCCCGCCCGCGACTCCCACGAGCCCTCGAGACCTGTGGCGGCGTGCCTGGCGGCACGCACCGCGCGCTCATCCGCCCAGCTGTTGAGGCGGTGTTCCGCGTGCCCCTTCACGTGCTCGAGCACGACATCCGGGAGCCCCGCCGCGCGGCGCGCGTCGCGCGCGGCGATCAGCGCCTCGAGGATGTCGACGTTCTTGACCGGCTGCTTGGCGGAGGTGCGCCAGCCGCGCCGCTTGTGCCCGTCCATCCACGAGACGTACGTGTTGATCGCGTACATCGAGTCGGCCTGTACGGTCAGGTGCCGCACGTGCGCGTTGTCGACGATGCCGCGCAGCAGCGCAGTGAGCTCGCCGATGTTGTTGGTGCCCTGCCGGATGGCTCCGGCCGCCCACTGCCCGTCCTCGCCGACCCATGCCCATCCGGTGGGCCCGGGGTTCCCCTGGCAGGCTCCGTCGGTGGCGATCGTGTACGAGTCGAGAAGGGCATCCGGCACGCCTTCCACCGTAACGGCGCCCCGGCCTCTTCCTCGTCGACTAGCGTCGGGCGCATTCACTGCCGTCGGCGACGCTAGCGAGTGCGCCCGGCGCTAGTCAGCGTGCGCAGGCAGGGCCGCCTCGACGGCCGCGTGCGCCACGGGTCGCGGGTTCTCGCCGGTGGGGATGGCCGGCCGCGGCAGCGCTCAGCCGATCGCGACGCCGGTGAGCCGGCTCTCGAGCGCAACCGCGTCGTGCGGCGCGCGGCCGCGGGCGTCGTTGTCGAAGTACACGTACACGTCACGCGGCACGCCGTCGGGGCAGCCGGATCCGTCGGTCCACGACCGGATGCGCCGCGCCCAGTCGTCGAGCTCGTCGCCCGTGTAGCCGCTGGCGTAGAGCTCGCGCGAGCCGTGCAGGCGCACATAGACGTGGTCGGACGTGATCTCGTCGAACATCGGGAACGTGTCGGCCGTGTCGGCGATGGTGAGCGACACGTCGCGCTCACGCAGCAGCGCGGCGAAGTCGGGGTCGGCGAACGTCGCCGAGCGCGGCTCGATCGAGTGACGCAGCGGGCGGTCGGCGTCGATCTCGAGCCACGTGCGGCCCTCGAAGCGACTGTCGTGTCCGCGCGCGATCTCGAGCGCCTCACCCGTGGTGCGCGGCAGCGACGCCAGGAACGCGTCGAGCACCTCCGGTTCGAACGGGTGCCGCGCCGGCAGCTGCCACAGGATGGGCCCGAGCTTGGCGCCCAGTGCGAGCGGTCCCGAGGCGAAGAAGTTCGCCAGGGCCGTGCCCGCACTGCGCAGCCGCAGCATGTGCGTGACGTAGCGCGGCCCCTTCACGGCGAACACGAAGCGGTCCGGCACGCTGTCGCGCCACCGCACGTAGCTCGTCGGCCGCTGCAAGGAGTAGAACGACCCGTTGATCTCGGCGCTGGACATGTGCTGGCCGATGTACTCCAGCTCGCGCCGCTGCACGAGGCCGCGCGGGTAGAAGTCGCCACGCCAGCCGGCGTAGCGCCAGCCCGAGACTCCCACCCGCGCGTGTGCCGTCATGCGCGCGTCAACCGCCTTCCGCCCACCGCAGCGCCGCCACGGGCTCCGCCGCCGGGCGTCCATCGCGGGCCTCGCCGTCCTCGAGCTCCTCCTCGACCACCAGCACCCGTGCGCCGCTGAGCACCGCCGCGCGCGCCAGTGCCTCGGCCGCCGGCACGTAGCCCAGCGACTCGGCGGGCAGGTCGTTCAGCTCGCCTCGCGCGACCCAGGGCTCGTTCGCGAGCGCCGCGAGCGACTCGCCGTCGTCGCCCTCCTGCACGAACCGCGCGTCGAGCAGCAGCGTGTCGACGCGTGCCTGCTGCAGTGCGTCGATGACCTCGCCGACGCCGCGCGCGCCGGCCGCGCCGTGGTTCTCGGCCGCGCGATCGCGCGTGCGCTGGATGGCCCCGTCGAGGCCGCTGTCGACCGCCTCGGCGACGGCGCGCTCGAGCGCGGCGTCGTCGGAGCCTTCGGCCTTCGTGTGCACCTCGACCTCCAGCACCAGGTCGCGCGACGCCGTGGCGAGGCGCTCGAGCAGCAGCTGGCGGGCCCGCACATCGCCCGCGACCACCACGAAGCGCGGACGCTGCTCGCGCACGATCCGGTCGACGGCCTCGGCGACCTCGGCCTGGTTCTGCTCCCAGATCTCCTGAGAGTGCTGCTGGTAGCGGCGGTGCGACCAGCCGCCGGCCTGCACCTTGTTGAGGCTGTCGGTGCGCCCCTCGATCTCCGAGGTCTCGCCGTCGCCTCCGCGGTTCGCCTCACGCAGGCTCAGACGCGCGCCCTCGCGCGCGGTCTCGACCAGAAGGTAGGGCACCACGCCCGTGCGGTGCCGCAGCAGCGGCAGGATGGGCGGCACCGGCCCGTGCGCGAGGTGCTCCGGCCCGAGACGCGAGCCGACGAAGGACTCGTCGAGCGCGACCTCGCCGTGCTGCACCCACAGGATGCGCACCGACGGGCTCGGCAGACCCTCGCCGCCGTCGAGCGCAGCGGCCACGGCTGCGACGTCCTCCTCGGGCGCCCCCGCGTCGCGCAGGGGATCGGTCACGGCACGCCGCCGTGCCTCCTCCTCGGCCTGCGGGCGCGCGCCGTGTCCGTCGGTGTAGACGGTGGTCCAGGGGCCGGGCCGGTTCAGCAGCGCGGCGAGGTCGTGTCCGGTGTCGGGAATCGTGTCAGGCATCCGTGTCGTCCTCCTCGTCGTCGGCATCGCCCTCGGCATCGGTCTGCGCGTCGGCGATGGGGTCGTCGGGGTGCTCGGCGCCGCGGGGCGCGTCGTGGCGGAAGGCCTGCTCGGCTTCCGGGTCGTCGGTGTCGTCGGGCAGCGGCTCCGACTCGCGGAAGGGCTCCGCGTGCGGCGCTGACGCGTGACCCTGCACCATGCCCCGCGTCTCGCGCTCGAGCTCCTCGTCCATCTCGGGTCCGTGCGTCGTGTTGCCTCGTTGCGCGTCGCTCATGGTCGTTCTCCCTTCGGCGTCGTCTTCGGCATCGGTCCTCGGCGGCGGTCTTCCGCATCGCCTGGTGTGCCCGACCGTAGGTCGACCCCCCGGCGCAGCCGAAGTGGGTTGACGACCGCAGAGGCGGCGGGTACGGCGGCGCGTCCACCCGCGGGAGTGGGGGCGAGCCGCTGAGATGATGGACGGATGACCTCAGCGAACGCCGCCGCAAACCTCACGAGGGAGGAGACGGCCGCGCGATCCGCGGCGATCTCGCTCCGCGACATCCGCGTCGAGCTCGATCTGTCCGGGGCGCCGGATGAGCGCACGCCCGGCTTCCTCACCACGGCGACGCTGCGCTTCGACGCCGCGGTCGAGGAGACCTGGGTCGACTTCCTGGGCGAGTCGGTGCGGCGCGTTGTCGTCAACGGCGCCGACCAGGATGTCGCGTGGGACGGTGCGCGCATCCGGATCGCCGGCCTCGCCGCCTCGCCCGAGGGCGCCCCCAACGAGGTCGTCGTGCAGGCGGTGGCGGCATACAGCCGCTCGGGCGAGGGGCTGCACCGGTTCCGCGACCCGGCCGACGGCGAGACCTACCTCTACACGCAGTACGAGCCGGCCGACGCGCGCCGGGTCATGCCGTGCTTCGAGCAGCCCGACATGAAGGCGCGGTACACGTTCGTGGTGACGGCTCCCGCCGGATGGCACGTGCTGTCGAACCAGGCGCCGGTGCGCGCGGACGAGTCCGGCGGCGTCCAGACGGTAGAGTTCGCGCCCACGCTGCCTCTCTCCAGCTACATCACGGCCGTCGCGGCCGGCCCGTACCACCGCGTCGTGGGGGAGTGGTCGAAGATCGGCCCCGACGGGGGCGAGCAGCGCATCCCGCTGGGCGCGTACTGCCGCGCGTCGCTCGCCGCGCATTTCGAGGCGGACGAGATCCTCGACATCACGCGGCGGGGCCTGGACTTCTTCGACGAGGCGTTCGGCTTCCCGTACCCGTGGTCGACGTACGACCAGGTGTTCGTGCCCGAGTACAACCTGGGCGCGATGGAGAACCCGGGACTCGTGACGTTCACGGAGGCGTACGTGTTCCGCGGTGCGTCGACCGAGGCGCAGCACGAGGGCCGGGCGAACACGATCCTGCACGAGATGGCGCACATGTGGTTCGGCGACCTCGTCACGATGCGGTGGTGGGACGACCTGTGGCTCAAGGAGTCGTTCGCCGACTACATGGGCGCGCACGCCTCGGCCGCCGCGACCCGCTTCACAGACGCGTGGGTGTCGTTCGCCGCGCGCCGCAAGGCGTGGGCGTACCAGCAGGATCAGCTGCCCACGACGCATCCGATCGTGGCCGACATCGCCGATCTCGAGGCCGCGAAGCTGAACTTCGACGGCATCACGTACGCCAAGGGCGCCTCGGTACTGAAGCAGCTGGTCGCCTACGTGGGCCACGAGGCCTTCTTCGAGGCGGCTCGCCGCTATTTCCAGGCCCACGCCTACGGGAACACGACCCTCGACGACCTCCTGGTGCAGCTCGAGGCGGCGTCGGGCCGGGACATGCGCAACTGGTCGCGCGCCTGGCTGGAGACCACCGGGATGTCCACGCTGTCGTATGACCGCGAGAGCGGGGTGCTGGTGCAGACGGATCCCCGCCCGCACCGGCTCGCGGTCGGCTGCTACGTGCTGGGCGAGGGGCGCCTGCGGCGCACCGAGCTCGTGGACGTCGACATCGAGACGGAGCGAACGGATGTGTCGCTCCCGGACGCCGATCTCATCCTGATCAACGACGCCGATCTGACGTACGCGAAGGCGCGTCTCGACGCCCGTTCGCTCGACGCGGTCGAGCAGGCGCTGTCGACGCTCGATGACGCGCTGGCGCGGGGGCTCGTGTGGTCGGCGCTGTGGAACGCGACGCGGGACGGCGAGATGCCCGCGCGCCGCTACCTCGCCGTCGTGCGGCGACACGCGCCGTCCGAGACCAACGTGGGGCTCCTCGCTGCGGCGACGGCCAACGCCGCGTTCGCGATCGGCCACTACGTGCGCGAGGGTGAGCGCGAGGCCGAGCGTCGCGCCTGGCTCGACACGGCGTGGGAGCAGACGCACGCGGCCGCTCCCGGGAGCGGCGCGCAGCTGTCGTGGGCGCGCGCGCTCGCCGGGGCAGCCGCCTTCGACGACGCGCGCGCGGGTGAGATCGCCGCGATGCTCGACGGTTCCCGGCCGGTGCCCGAGGGACTGGCGCTCGACGCCGACCTGCGCTGGTCGCTGCTGGCAGCGCTCGCCGCGACGGGCCACGCGGGCGAGGTCGACGCCGATGCCGAGCTGGCGCGCGACGACACGGCGACGGGGCGCACCGCGTGGATCCGCGTCCGCGCCGCGCGGCCGGTGGCCGAGGTGCGCGCCGCGGCGTGGGACGCCGCCTGGAACGACCGCACTCTCACCAACGACCACCTCGACGCGACGATCGCCGGCTTCCGGGCCGGAGACGCGCGCCACCTTATCGCGCGTTTCGACGAGGAGTACTTCACGCGCATCCGGGACGCGTGGTCCGAGCGCAGCATCGAGATCGCGCGGCGCCTGGTGACGGGTCTGTTCCCGTCGACCGACTCGCTGGAGCCCGTCGACGCGTGGCTCGCCGGCAACGCCGACGCCCCGGCGTCGCTGCGCCGCCTCGTGATCGAGCAGCGCGACCACCTCGCGCGGGACCTGCGGGTGAGAGCGAGCCGGTAGCGCGTGATCTACATCCGCAGGATGACGCGGACCGACTCCTGGGGGATGTCCGTGGGCGTCATGATCGCCAGGCTGGGAGCATGACTTCCCCTGCCCCTGCGCCCCTTCTGTCCGCCTCCGGCCTGACCAAGGCCTACGGCCCGACCCGCGCGCTCGACGGCGTCTCGCTCGTCGTGCGCACGGGAGAGGCCGTCGCCATCATGGGGGCGTCCGGCTCGGGCAAGACGACGCTGCTGCACGTGCTCGCGGGCATCCTGCCGCCCGATGCGGGCACCGTCACGCTCGCGAGCCGGACGGGATCGGTCCGCGTGGATGAGCTGGGCGAGCGCGAGCGGTCGCGCCTGCGCCGCGAGGAGTTCGGGTTCGTGTTCCAGCAGGGCCTGCTGATCCCGGAGCTCACGGCCGTGGAGAACGTCGCGCTGCCCCTGCTGCTCACCGGCCACGCGCGCCACGCCGCCGAGGCCCATGCGGCCCAGTGGCTCGCGGCCCTCGGCCTGGCGGGCATGGAGACGCGTCGCATCGGGCAGCTGTCGGGCGGCCAGGCGCAGCGCGTCGCGATCGCTCGGGCGCAGGCGACCGGCGCGCGCATCCTGTTCGCCGACGAGCCGACCGGCGCCCTCGACTCCGCCACATCGGCCGACGTGATGACCGCCCTGCTCGACTCGACCCTGGCTCAGGGCCACGCGCTCGTGGTGGTCACGCACGACCCGCAGGTGGCGGCACGCTGCACCCGCACGGTCCGCATGCAGGACGGCCGGATCGTGGCCGACGCGATCGTCGCGCAGGCCGCCCGATGAGCGCGGTCGCGGCTCCCGTCGCCCTCGCGCCCGCGTCCGGCCGCGCGCCGGTCGCCCGCCTGACCTGGATGCTCGCGCGCCCGAGCGCGCAGAGCCTCGCGACGCTGGCGCTGCCCGTCGTCGCGTTCGCCGTGACGACCGCACTGATGCTCGTGGTGCTGGGGGGCGTGCTGATGTTCTGGAGCTGGACGCCCGACATCGACCCCAACGCGGGGATGTATCAGCTGCTCAGCGTGCTCGCGCTGAGTGTGCTCGCCGTGCCGCTCGTCGCGCTCGGCGGCGCCGCGGCGCGTCTGTCCGCGCGCCGCCGGGACGACCGCCTGGCCACCCTGCGCCTGCTCGGGGCCACGTCCGCCACGGTCTCCGCGATGACCGTCCTCGAGTCGACCGCGATCGCGGTGACCGGCGCGTTCGGCGGCATTCTGCTGTACCTGCTGCTCATCCCGCTCGTCGGCCTCGTGCCGTTCGGTGGGGCGCCGATCGGCGCGGCCGCGCTGTGGACCGGCGTCCCTGCGCTCTGTGCGGTCGTGGCCGGCGTCGCGGTGCTGGCGGCCATCAGCGCGGCGGTGGGGCTGCGTCAGGTGATCGTCTCGCCGTTGGGTGTGCGCGCACGCACGGATGCGCCGCGTCTGCACTGGCTGCGCGCGGTCGTGGCGGTGATCGTGGTGGCGGGCGGCTTCGTCGCCCTCAACATCCCCGGCCTCGTGCCGGGACTCATGGTGGTGTTCCTGATCGCCGGGGTGCTGGGGGCGGGCATCGCGGTGCTCAACCTCATCGGCCCGTGGGCCATCGGAGTGTTCGCCCGCGTGCAGGTGCGCCGGGCCACGACCGCGGCGCGGCTCATCGCGGCGCGCACCGTGCTGGAGTCGCCCAAGGCGGCATGGCGCCAGGTGGGCGGCGTCGCGATGACATCGTTCGTCGCGGTCGTCGGCGGATCCGGGATGGCCATGGCCGCCACCTATGACGATCCCGCGATGGCGGTGCTGACGGGCGACATCCAGACCGGCGTGCTGCTGACGCTCGTGGTGTCGTTCGTCATGGTCGCGTGCTCGGTCGGCGTGAACCAGGCCGCCGCGATCCTCGACCGCCGGGCGCTGCACGTCGGGCTCGATCGCATCGGCATGCCGCGTGAGGTGATGGAGGCGGCGCGCACGCGCTCCACCATGGCGCCCCTGCTGTTCACGGTCGCGGTGTCGGCGCTCGTGGGCGGGGTTCTGGTGCTGCCGGTGGTGGGCATCGCCATCGTCGCCGCGCCGCTGTCGGTGCTCGTGATCGCCGTGTGCTTCGCGCTCGGCATCGCGATCGTCTGGCTCGCGCTGCGCGCGACGCGCCCGGTGCTGACGCGCGTGCTGGTCGAGCCCGACCGCGCCGAGTAGCGCGGGCGCATCGCCCGGCCGGGCCGTCGTCAGCCGAAGAAGCCGCGCAGCAGCGCTTCGGATCCGGCGACGTGCTCGGCCATCGCGCTCGCGGCCTCATCGGGCTTGCCGCGCAGGATGGCCGACACGATGCGTTCGTGCTGATCGTTGGAGTGCGCGATGTTCGGGGCGAGCACGGGGATGCGGTCGAGGAGCTCGTTCACCCGCATCCGCGAGTCGGCCATGAGGGCGACGACCTGCGGTGCGCCGAGCAGCTCGGCCAGCAGCAGGTGCAGGCGCGAGTCGGCGACACGGTAGTCCGCCGGCTCCGCCTCGCGGCACGCTTCGAACGCCTGCCACAGCCGGTCGCGATCGTCGGCCGCGAGGTCGCGCTGAGCGACCCGTCGAGTCACGCCGACCTCCAGCACGGCGCGCATCGCGAGCACTTCCTCGACCGCGCCGGCCGACGGCGCCTCGTCGTCGACCGGGCGGCCTTCCGCCCCGAGGGGGGTGCGCGGCGGACGCTCCGCGACGAACGTGCCGCCCGTGCGCCCGCGCCGCACCACGACGTACCCCGCGCCCGCGAGGGCGGCGAGCGCGTCGCGCAGCGTGTCGCGGCTCACGTCCAGCCGTGCCGCGAGGTCGCGCTCGGCGGGCAGGCGCGTGCCGGGCGCCGCGAGTCCCAGACGGATCGTCTGAAGCAGCCGCTGCACGGTCTCCTCGAACGCGTTCGCCGTGCGCAGCGGACGCAGCAGCAGCTGCGAGCTCAGCAGCTCGCCGTCGTCCGGGGCGTCCGTCATCCGCTCGTCCCGTCCGTTCAGAGCGGCGTGACGTATGCCGAGGAGATCCCGCCGTCGACCAGGAACGTCGATCCGGTGATGAAGCTCGCGTCGTCCGAGGCGAGGAACGCCACGGCGGCGGCCAGCTCCTTCGGCTCGGCGAAGCGGCCGACCGGAACGTGCACGAGGCGGCGCTGTGCCCGTTCCGGGTCCTTGGCGAAGAGGTCCTGCAGCAGGGGAGTGTTCACAGGCCCCGGGCACAGCGCGTTGACGCGGATGCCCTGTCGCGCGAACTGCACGCCGAGCTCGCGCGACATCGCCAGCACGCCGCCCTTCGACGCCGTGTACGAGATCTGCGAGGTCGCCGATCCGAGCACCGCCACGAACGACGCCGTGTTGATGATGGATCCGCGCCGCTGGGGCACCATGTGGCGCAGTGCCGCGCGGGAGCACAGGTAGACGGACTTCAGATTGACGTCCTGCACGCGCTCCCACGCCGGCAGCTCGGTGGTCTCGATCGAGTCGTCGTCGGCCGGCGAGATGCCGGCGTTGTTGAACGCGATGTCGACCGAGCCGAACTCGGCCGCGGCGGTGTCGAACAGGTGGTCGACCTGTTCCTTCTGAGTCACATCGACCTTCACGAACAGGCCGTCGATCGCGGCCGCCGCGTCCTCGCCCGCCGTGGGATCGACGTCGCCGATGACGACCTTCGCGCCCTCGGCGGCGAGGCGGTGGGCGGTCGCGAGTCCGATGCCCGACGCGCCGCCCGTGATGACGGCGACGCGGCCCGCGAGCCGCTGGGTGAGATCGATGGGGGTCACGCTCATGAGGGTGCTTTCTGTGGTGGGACGGGATGGGAAGGGTCGCGGTGGCGGGGTCGGTCAGTCGACCGCGAGGAAGACGTTCTTGGTCTCGGTGAAGGCGAGCGGCGCATCCGGTCCGAGCTCACGGCCGAGCCCCGATTGCTTGAAGCCGCCGAACGGCGTCGAATACCGCACCGACGAGTGCGAGTTGACCGAGAGGTTGCCCGACTCGATCGCCCGCGACACGCGCACCGCGCGGCCCACGTCGCGGGTCCAGATCGATCCGCTCAGGCCGTACTCGCCGCTGTTGGCGAACCGGATGGCGTCGTGCTCGTCGTCGAACGGGAACACCGACACCACGGGGCCGAAGATCTCCTCGGTCGCCGCGCGCGCGTCGCGGGCGGGCGTGAGCACGGTCGGCGCGAACCAGAAGCCCGGCCCGGTCGGCGCCGCGCCGCGGAAGGCGACGTCGGCGTCATCCGGCACATACGAGCGAACCTTGTCGAGGTGCGGGCGCGACACCAGCGGTCCCATCTCGGTCGACTCCAGCGACGGGTCGCCCACGGAGACTCCCTGCACAGCCGGCTCGAGCAGCTCCATGAACCGCTCGTACACGCTGCGCTGCACCAGGATGCGGCTGCGCGCGCAGCAGTCCTGGCCCGCGTTCTCGAACACGCCGTACGGCGCGGTCGCGGCGGCCTTGTCGATGTCGGCGTCGGCGAAGACGATGTTGGCGCTCTTGCCACCGAGCTCGAGCGTCACGCGCTTGACCTGCTCGGCGGCGCCGGCCATGATCCGCTTGCCCGTCGCGGTCGATCCCGTGAAGGCGATCTTGCGCACGAGCGGATGCGTCACGAATCTCTCGCCCACGACCGAGCCGTTGCCGGGCAGCACCTGCAGCAGGCCCTCGGGCAGACCCGCCTCGAGCGCGAGCTCGCCCAGTCGCAGCGAGGTCAACGGGGTCCACTCGGCCGGCTTGAGCACGACCGCGTTGCCGGCCGCGAGGGCGGGAGCGAAGCCCCACGATGCGATCGTCATGGGGAAGTTCCACGGCGTGATCACGCCGACCACGCCGAGCGGCTCGTGGAATGTCACGTCGAGGCCGCCTGCCACGGGGATCTGGCGGCCGAACAGTCGCTCGGGCGCGGCCGAGTAGTACTCGAGCACGTCGCGCACGTGTCCCGCCTCCCAGCGCGCCTGGGCGATCGGATGCCCCGAGTTGCGCACCTCGAGCTGCGCCAGCTCCTCGGTCGCGCCGTCGACCGCGTCGGCGAAGCGCCGCAGCAGGCGGGCACGATCGGCCGGGGCCACGGCGGCCCAGTCGCGCTGCGCCACGGCGGCGCGCTCGATCGCCGCGTCGGTCTGCTCCGGCGTGGTGTGCTCGACGGTCGCGACGACCGTCTCGTCGGCGGGGTTCAGGATCTGCTGCGTCATACGCGGGCTCCGTTCCATGCGCGGGCGGCGTCGATGAGGCTCTGGAACAGGCGTCGGTCGTCCGCATCCTCTTCGGGGTGCCACTGCACGGCCAGGGCGTGCGCGGCATCCGGGATCTCGACCGCCTCGACGACGTCGTCCTCCGACCGGGCTGTCACCACCAGGCCGTCGCCGGGGCGGTCGATCGCCTGGTGGTGGTAGACGGCGGCGTGCACGGAAGGACCCACGAGCCCCGAGAGGCGCGATCCGGGCGTCACCCGCACGTCGACGCGCGAGAAGCGCCCACCGCCCCGCTGGTAGCGGTCGTCGCCGACGACGTCCGGCAGGTGCTGGTGCAGCGTGCCGCCGCGCAGCACGTTGAGCACCTGCATGCCGCGGCAGATGGCGAGGAACGGCAGGTCGACCTCGAGGGCGCGATCGAGCAGCGCGAACTCCCAGTCGTCGCGCAGGCGGTTCGGCGTATCCGTGCGGGGGTGCGGGGCGGCGCCGTAACGCGCCGGATCCACGTCGACGCCCCCGGAGACCACGAGGCCGTCGAGACGCGCGAGCGCCGTGTCGATCACGCCCGGACCGAGCGGCTGCGGCGGCAGAAGCACGGGAACGCCGCCGGCCGCGATGACGCCGTCCAAGTAGACGCGCGGCAGGAAGGCCGCCTCCACGTCCCACACGCCGGTCTGGGCGCGCTGCAGGTAGGTCGTGATGCCGATGATGGGAGGCCGTCCCTCGGCGGCATCCCGCGCGACCCGGGGCACGTCGCGCGGCGCCGTCGCCGACGAGTCAGAGACGTTCGAAGCCACGCACCCGCTCCCAGTCCGTCACGGCCGACTCGAACGCGCGCAGCTCCACGCGGGCGTTGTTGAGGTAGTGCTCCACGACGGCGTCGCCGAACGCCTCTCGGGCCAGCGCCGAGTCGGCGAACAGGCCCGCGGCCTCGCCGAGCGTCCCCGGCACGGTCGGCACGTCCGCGTCGTACGCGTTGCCGGCGAACGGCTCGTCGAGCGGCAGCTCGTGGTCGACGCCGTGCAGACCGGCCGCGATGATCGCGGCGACCGCGAGGTACTGGTTGACGTCGCCGCCCGGCACCCGGTTCTCGAACCGCAGGCCGTGTCCCCGCCCCACCACGCGCAGGGCACAGGTGCGGTTGTCGAGACCCCATGCGATCGCCGTGGGCGCGAAGGAGCCGGGCGCATAGCGCTTGTACGAGTTGATGTTGGGCGCCGAGAACAGCGTCAGCTCGCGCATGCCGGCGAGCTGACCGGCCAGGAAGCGCCGCATGAGGCCCGACATCCCGAGAGGATCCGTGTCGTCTGCGAAGACGGCGTCGCCGGCCTGGGAGCGCAGACTGAAGTGGATGTGGCAGCTGTTGCCCTCGCGCTCGTCGAACTTCGCCATGAAGGTCAGGGCCTTGCCGTGCGCGTCGGCGATCTCCTTCGCGCCGTTCTTGTAGACCGAGTGGTTGTCGCACGTCGCGAGCGCATCGGTGTAGCGGAACGCGATCTCCTGCTGGCCGAGGTTGCACTCGCCCTTGACGCCCTCGCAGTACATGCCGGCGCCATCCATCGCGCGCCGGATGTCGTGCAGCAGCGGCTCCATGCGGGTGGAGGCCAGCAGGGCGTAGTCGATGTTGTAGTCGGTCGCGGCCGTCAGCCCGTGATAGCGCTTGGCCCACGCCTCGCGGTACGTGTCGTCGAAGACCAGGAACTCGAGCTCGGTGCCCGCGTACGGCACGAAGCCGCGCTCGGCCAGGCGCTCGATCTGACGCTGCAGGATGCGCCGGGGCGACTCCTCGACGGGCGAGCCGTCGAGCCACTGCAGATCCGCGGTGACCAGCGCGGTCCTGTGCAGCCACGGGGCGGCGCGCAGCGTGGCGAGGTCGGGAATCATGGCCATGTCGCCGTAGCCGCGCTCCCAGCTCGACATCGCGTAGCCCGCCACGGTGTTGTTCTCGACGTCCACCGAGAGCAGGTAGTTGCAGCATTCCGCCCCGTGCTCCATCACGTCATCCAGGAACAGGCGGGCGCTCACCCGTTTGCCGATGAGGCGCCCCTGCATGTCCGTGAAGGCGACGATGACCGTGTCGATCGCGTCGGCGTCGATCGCGTCCTTGAGCTGGTCGGGCGTCAGGAATCCGGTGGGTGGGGTCATCCGGAGGCTCCGATCATCCTCGGTCAATGGCGTGAATTGCCGACCATTGAACCACAGTGACCCGGCTCCGTCCGCGCGCGGCGTGCCCCCGGGCCTTCGGCATGTTTCCCCCGCGTTAAGGCTGCCCGGCGCGACGAAAAAGGCATAGCGCCCCGACCATTCCCGGCCCTATAGTGCTGGCCACCCGGCTTCGCGCCGCTCGGAAAGGAACCCGAACCCATGGCCAAGGACACGCTCAAGGTCTCCGGCGTCACCTACACGTCCGCCGACGAGGGCTATTACCGCAAGCGGCAGCTCAAGCGCACCGCCGGGGTGTGGGGCCTCTGGGGGCTCGCGGTCGCCGCCGTCATCTCGGGCGATTTCTCGGGGTGGAACTTCGGCATCGACTTCGCGGGCTTCGGCGGCATGCTGATCGCCTTCGCGATCCTCATCGTCATGTACTACGGCCTGATCTTCTCGATCGGCGAGATGGCCTCGGCGATGCCGCACACCGGTGGCGCCTATTCGTTCTCGCGCGCGGCCATGGGGCCGTGGGGAGGCCTCGTGACGGGGCTCGCCGAGACGATCGAGTACGTCGCGACCACCGCCGTGATCGTCTACTTCTCGGCGGGATATGCGGACGGCGTCACGAGCAACCTGTTCGGGTTCTCGCTGCCGCTGTGGGTGTGGTGGGTCATCCTGTACGTCGCGTTCATCGCGATCAATGCCGCCGGGGCGAACCTCTCGTTCCGCTTCGCGATCGTCGTGTCGATCATCGCGATCGCGATCCTGCTCGCGTTCAGCGCCATGGCGATCTTCTCCGGTCAGTTCTCATGGGACGCCCTGTGGGACATCGCGCCGGATGAGGGACAGTCGGCGTTCCTGCCGCACGGGGTGCTGCCCATCCTGTTCGCCCTGCCCTTCGCGATGTGGTTCTTCCTCGGCATCGAGGAGCTTCCCCTCGCGGCGGAGGAAGCGCACGACCCGGTGCGCGACATCCCGCGGGCGGGCCTCATCGCGCGGGCGACGCTGATCGTGACGGGTCTGCTCGTGCTGTTCCTCAACACGGGCGTCATCGGGGCGCAGGCGACGGGCGTGGCCGGCGAGCCGCTGCTCGACGGATTCCGCGCGATCGTCGGAGAGGGCGCAGACGCGCTGGTGGGCGTCTTCGCGCTGCTGGCACTGATCGGCCTGCTGGCGTCGCTGCAGGGCATCATGTTCGCCTACGGCCGCAACATGTACTCGCTGTCGCGCGCGGGCTACTACCCGCGGTTCCTCTCGCTCACCGGCCGCACGCAGACCCCCTGGGTCGCGCTGATCGCGGGCGCCGTGATCGGCTTCGTCGCGCTGGTCGTCATCGACGTGCTCACGGCGATCGACGAGGAGGGGGCGGGCGCCGTGGCGGGCGCGATCGTGCTGAACATCGCGGTGTGGGGTGCCGTGCTGGCCTACCTCATGCAGATGGTCGCGTTCGTGATCCTGCGCCGGAAGTTCCCGAACGCATCGCGTCCCTACCGCAGCCCGTGGGGCGTTCCGGGGGCCGTCGCGGCCGCGGTCATCGCGGCGCTGATCTTCGTGGGCTTCCTGCTCAACCCCACGTTCCAGCCCGCGATCGTCGCGATCGTGGTCGTGTACGTCGTGATCCTGATCGGATTCGGCGTCTGGGGCCGGCACAACCTCGTGCTCTCGCCGGAGGAGGAGTACGCCCTGTCGGGTGGCCTGCACGGCGACCCGCAGAAGGAGGGCTACGGCGGCACGGTCGAGAAGGACCTCCTCGCGACCGACGGCGTCGATCCGGACCCGGTGCGCTAAGCGGGCGCGTCGGGCGCGTCGGGCGCGTCGGGCGCGTCGGGCGCGTTGCCGGGACCGGGGCCCGGCGCGACCTCGCTCGACTGCCGATCCCGGCGTGAGCGCTCCCGTACACGGTCGACCAGCACGCGCCACGGACCCTCCAGGCGCCGCTCGGGCAACACGGCCTCGTGGCGGTCGCACGTGATGCGGTAGATGTAGCGGTCGGGTTCTCCCGGCGGCTCGGTGGGTGCGTCGTCCCATGGCATCGAATCGACGAGCTCGCGCCATTCGTGCCGGTCGGGCTGCGCTTCGATGCGCACCTCCCACGTGACGCGGATGCCGGCGAAGCCGCCCGACCGGGTCACGACCACCTTCATGGCCGCAAGGCTAGTCCCGTCGCATCTTCTCCCGCACCCGGCCGGGCGCCACGCCGACGCTGTCCCATGCGGCCGCGACGGCACGAGCCTCGTCCGAATCGTCGCCGAAGAGCTCCGCCGCCACGACGCCGGTGGCGGTCGCGAACTGGGCGAACGTCGCGGTCGCCGTGATGCGGCCGCCGGTGAGCGTCTCGTACCAGATGCGCCCGGCGCGTTCCCATGCGTGCCGGCCCAGGGCCTCGGCCAGCACCACGAAGGCGCGGTTGGGGATGCCCGAGTTGATGTGCACCCCGCCGTTGTCGTCGGTGGTCTCGACGTAGTCGCGCATGTGCGCGGGCTGGGGGTCCTTGCCCAGCAGCGGATCGTCGTACGCCGTTCCCGGCGCACGCATCGAGCGGATGGCCTCGCCCTGCACCTGGTCGGTGAAGATGCCGGCCCCGACGAGCCACGTGGCCTCCTGGGCGGTGTCGCCTCGCAGCCGCTGCTCGACCAGCACGCCGAACACGTCGGACACGTGCTCGTTCAGCGCGCCCGACTGACCCTGGTAGACGAGGTTCGCGGTGCGCTCCGTCACGCCGTGCGCCAGTTCGTGGCCGATGATGCTGACCGATCCGGTGAACCCGCGGAAGATCTCGCCGTCGCCGTCGCCGAACACCATCCGCGCGCCATCCCAGAACGCGTTGTCGTAGCGCTCGCCGAAGTGCACGGTGGCGTCGAGCCGCATGCCCGCGCCATCGATGGAGTCGCGGGCGAACGCCTCCCAGAACAGCGCGTACGTGTCGCCGAGGCCGTCGTACGCCTGCGTGACGGCGACGTCGCCGGTCTCCGGCTCGCCCTCCGCCCGCACCTCGGTGCCGGGCAGGTCCTCGAGGCCCTGGGCGTCGAAGATCAGGCGGTCGGGCTCACCCGGTTGTGTGGACCCCGCGACCGTCTGCGTCCGAGAGGGCAGCGACGGCCGGATGAGCCCCGGCGCGGACTGCTCGTGGTGGCCGGACTCCGCGCCGCCGGGCTGCTCGCCCTCGGGCTCGCGTCGCCGATGCTCGCGGAACGGGGCGTCGAGGCCGAGCGTGCGACGCGCCGCCTCGGGTGCGTGGCCGAACGCGCTCTCGTCGAGACGGGCGATCCGGCTGAGCAGGAACGGCGGCACGATGCCCTGCCGTGAGCCGGAGAGGGCTCGGTGCGCGTGCGTCTGCGGAGTCATATCTCGATGCTGACAGCCGCATCCGACATCCGCACCCGGGGGCGCGGGACATCCCGCGGCGCTATGCTCCCAGCCGGGTCAGCGCCTCGGCCTGGTGCCGGTGCCCGATGGTCTCGTATCCGACGATCACGACCGCCGGCGCCAGGGCGACGATCGCGATCCCCGCACTGAGCGAGGCGCCGGCCGCCACCGCGATCAGCGAGGCGATCAGCGCGGCGACGGATCCCGCTGTCAGCACCACATGGAACGGGTCGAAGCGCGCCAGCAGCACGGTGTAGACGGTGAACAGGCCCACGATGAACAGTCCGACCGGCACGACGATCGTCAGCAGCGCCGCGACCGCGTCGATGTGCGCCTCGTGCCGGATCACGGTCGCCGCCACATGCAGCCCCGCGCCGGTGCCCGCAAGGCCCGCGAACAGCGCGATGTGCCCGTATCCCCACGCGAACGAGCGATCCCGCCGCACGGCCAGCACCGCTCCCGACGGCATGAGGAAGTACACCCACCACAACGCGAAGGCGAGAGCCGTGCCGCCGAACGCCACGACGCCTGCGGCGATCGACCATCCCTCGTCCTCGACGACCGCCGAGACCGACAGCACCGTGCCCAGCACGACCTCGCCCAGCGTGATGATCGTCAGGAGGCCGTACCGCTCGGCGATGTGGTGCGCGTGCCACGGCGTGCTGTGGCCGCGGCGCTCGGCGAACAGCGGCACCAGCATCTCGGCGATCGCGAACACCGCGAACAGCGCCATGGCGATCCCCAGCGGCGGATCGACGAAGATCTGCACGATCCATCCGACCTGCACGAGGGCGATCGCTCCCGCGTAGCGGGCGGCCGTGCGCCGGTGAGCCGGATCGTGCCTCGCCACGCGCACCCAGAGCAGGATCTGCGCGATCCGCATCACGACGTAGCCGGCGACGGCGCCGCTGTTGTCGAGATGATGTCCTTCGGCGATCGAGTGGAACACCTGCGGCAGACCCATGGCCAGGATGATCACGCCCACCATCTGCACGAGCGTCGCGATCCGGAACACCACGTCGTCGTTGTCGAACGCCGACGCCAGCCACGAATAGTTGATCCAGGCCCAGCTCACGGCGAACATGGCGAACGCGAATCCCGCGAGCGCCGCGGCGTACCGTCCCTGCTCCAGCAGGTGCGCCGCCTGCGATCCGGCCTGGCTGAACGCGACCACGAACGTCAGGTCGTAGAGCAGTTCGAGAGGAGTCGCCGCGCGGTGCGGCTCGCGGGGGTCGCGGCCGGTCATGGGGCGCGGGCGGTGGTGGAGCGGAGCGGAGCCCGGTGCGGTCACGCGCCCATGGTGCCACGCGGGGCGCACTCGTCGCGTCAGCATCGTCGCGTCAGCATCGTCGCGTCAGCATCGTCGGGTCAGCATCGTCGGGTCGGCATCGTCGGGTCAGCATGGTCGTGCTGCGTCCGGTCCCGGGAGGCCAGGGGAGATCCCGCGGCCGCCACGCCTGCCGCGGTCGTCAGCCCGATCGCTCCAGGATCCGCCGCCGCTCGCGCAGGATCATCCCCGCGCCCAGCAGCCACAGCGGGATCTGCGTCGCGAACGCCCAGCGGAACGCCTCGTCGGTGTACAGATCCGGCGTCGACGCGCCCTGCACGTCCAGCGCGATGCCGATGAGCAGGATGGCCGTCAGCCCTGCCAGGAAGCCGCCGACGTTCGTCACGCCCGTCGCGGTGCTCAGCCGATGTGCGGGGTTGTGGGCGCGGGCGAAGTCGAACGCCACCATCGAGGCAGGGCCGCCCGAGGCGAGCGCGATCACGAGCAGCACGAGCAGCCACAGGGGCACGGGCGCCGGCCACAGCAGCACGACCAGCCAGGTGCCGAGCTGGGCCGCCACGGCAGGCAGCACGAGCAGGCGCGAACGGCGATCCGGATGCCGCGCCGACAGCGCGCCGACGAGCGGCCCCAGCACGATGCCGGCGACGACGTAGAGCGAGGTGACGAGCGCGGCCTGGCCCGTGGCCAGGCCCTCGCCGGCGGTGAGGAACGGCATGCCCCACAGCATCACGAAGGCGGTGCCCGCGAACGGCGACGTGAAGTGCGTCCAGAACGCCAGCCGGGTGCCCGGGCTCTCCCACACCGCCCGGATGCCC
Source organism: Microbacterium sp. NPDC096154 (assembly GCF_040302945.1). Lineage (NCBI taxonomy): Bacteria > Bacillati > Actinomycetota > Actinomycetes > Micrococcales > Microbacteriaceae > Microbacterium > Microbacterium sp. NPDC096154. The sequence continues at coordinate 149,325 of NZ_JBEOSM010000006.1, read as the reverse complement.
TGCCGTGTGTCGATCGCGCTGGTCACGACCGTGATCGCTCCGGTGTCGGTGTCGACCGAGACATCCGCCGGCAGCTGCGGCGGGTGGTTGCGCACGACGGCCGCGATGAGCACGGCGAACAGCGCAGCCCCGCCGGCGAGGGCGCCGAACGCCACCTCCCACGCGGTCGCATGCAGAAGGAGCGGCAGCGGCACGAGTGCCGCCACCTGGCCGAGCTGGCCCAGGATGCCCGTGAGCTGCATCATGAGCGAGCCGCGCTGCGCGGGGAACCACGTCGCGATGAGCCGCAGCACCCCGGGGAAGATCGCGGCGTCGCCCGCGCCGAGCAGCATCCGGGCCGCGATCGCCACCCCCAGCGTCGGCGACAGTGCCATGACGATCTGGCCGACGGCCATGAGCACCATGCCGATCGCCATCAGGGGCCGGGCGCCCCAGCGATCCAGCCAGATGCCCACCGGGATCTGCATGAAGCCGTACACCGCGAGCTGCAGCACCGCGAACATCGACAGGGTCGATGCGTCGGCGCCGAACCGGTGCGCGGCGTCCACCCCGACGGCGGCCAGCGACGTGCGGTTGGTGATCGACAGCACGTAGCCCAGCACGCCGATGCCCCACATCAGCCACATGCGCCACGACGGCGCGGGGGCCGCGAAGCTCACGCGCGGCCGCCCACGATGATCGCGGCGGCCTCGTCGACCGTGTCGACCAGGTGGATGTGCGCCTCCATCGGGCGGCCCTTCGCGAGCGCTCGCAGCAGGGGCCAGGCCGGCAGCGTCTCGGTCCAGTGCCGGCGGTCCACCAGCACCATCGGCGCGATCGCGTCCTCCGTCGCGTAATAGTTCTCGCAGGCGTCCTGGAAGATCTCCTGCACCGTTCCACCCGCCCCGGGCAGGAACACGATGCCGCTGCCGCACACCTGCAGCAGGATCGCCTCGCGCAGAGCGTTTCGGAAGTACTTCGCGATCGCGGTGGCGAACAGGTTGGGGGGCTCGTGGCCGTAGTGCCAGGTCGGCACGCCGAGCGTCTCGGTCGGCCGGATGCCCGCGGTGTCGGCGAGTACGGCGCGCGCGGCGGCGATCCAGGCGTCGACCGACGGGTGGTAGGACGGCGCGGCGGCGAGCGTCTCCAGCGCGGCGTCGAGCGCGGCGGCATCGCCCGCGGCGAGTCGGGCTCCGAGGTTCGCGGCCTCCATGGCGCCGGGGCCGCCGCCCGTCGCGACGGTCAACCCCTCACCGGCCGCGCCGGACGCCAGCAGCCGTCCCATGCGGGCCGCTCCCGCGTAGTCGGTGTCGCCGCGCTTCATCTGATGCCCGCCCATGACGCCCACCAGTCGGCGGCCGCGGATCCACTCCGCCAGCGCGAAGTCGATGCCGTCGTCGTGCAGGGCGAGGCCCAGCCGTCCGCCCGCGACATCCCGCTCGGAGGGTGCGCCCGCCGCCCGGAGACGGCCGGGCGCGGCGCTCTGCGCCTGCTGCTTCTCGAGCTGCTGGGCCCACGCGTACGCCCGGCCGTCCAGGCTGGCGGCGTAGTCGGGGGAGTCGTACAGCTCGTCGGCCGTGTAGAGGCTGTCCCGATGCGGATCGACCGGCGCCGCCGCCACGGACGGCAGGATGAGCGCTCCGCGTGCGGCGTGCATCCGCTCGTCTCCCGGGGCGAAGGTGCAGCCCGCGAAGGTCGTGCGCGTCGTGTCGCACTCGGCCAGCCGGTCCGAGTGCCGCCGGAGGTCCAGCCCCACCAGGCGCCATCCGGTCAGCCGGCGTGCGCCGGCCGCGAGGCGCCGCTCGAGCTCCGTCAGCGACTCGATCGTGACGAGGCGACCGGCCCGGGGCCTCACGGCCGCTCCTCTTGCCGCAGCGACCGCAGCCGGCTCAGGGTGCGCGGCAGATCGAGCGGCGGGACCGGGGCGTCGGCGAGGCGCTCGAACCGTCCGGCGGCATGGAACTCGATGCGCACGCCGCGATCGGCCGCGATGTCGACGAGGTTGGCGAGCCGCTGCGCCGCGGACCCCGTGAGCTCGTCCAGCGGCGGCACTTCCGTGACGCGCCACGACGGGCGCAGTTCCGCCAGCCGTGCGTAGTCCGCGGCGCCGAGCGGACGCTCGCACAGGTCCGCGAACGTGGCGTGCAGGATGTCGGCGTCCACCCCCCGCACGGTCACATCGCGCTCGCCGCAGCGCACCGTCGTCTCTGTCACGGCGGCGGGCTCCCGCGACCCGGCGATCCAGACCCCGCGTGCGAAGCCGTGCGCCGTGCGTGTCGACCGCTCACGGTGGTCCCGACCGCCGTCCACGCGGATCACGTCGAACCGCCGCCGGATATCGGCGATCGCCGGTTCGAACGTGCCATGGAACAGGGGATGCGGCAGGAGCTGCTCGGGCGCGTAGTTCGAGGTGACCACCATGGCGGTCCCGCGTGCGAACAGCGCGTCGAGCAGGCGCCGCACGAGCACCCCGTCGGCGACGTCGTGCACGTGGAACTCGTCGAAGCACAGCAGCTCGACGGGGCGGCCGTCCTCCGATTCCAGGAGCTCGTCCAGCGCGGCCTCGAGATCGTGGCGGTGCCGGAAGATCGCCGCGTGCAGCGCCGGGAAGAAGTCGTGGAAGTGCAGCCGCCGCTTGCGCCGCGTGCGGGCCGCTCCGTACGCGGTGTCCATGAGCCATGTCTTGCCGCGACCTGCGGGTCCGTGCAGGTACAGGTGGGCCCGTGCGGGGGAGAGGATGCGCGAGACGGCATCGTGCTGCGCATCGTCCAGCGCGATGCCGGCGCGCGCGGCGGCATCGGCGAACGCGCGCCGCGTGACGCCGCGGAACGGCGGGCGGGGGCCCTGGGCGGGCCGCGCACGGTGGGCCGCGCCGGGCATCGTCTCCATCGCGCTCCAGTCTGCCACCGGCTCACCGGCTCACCGGCTCACCGGGTCACCGGGTGAGGGCCCGCGCGGATCTTACCGTTCCAAGGCGGGTGGGCCGGTGCCCGGCGGGCCGCGCCTAGGCTCGAATCCATGACGGAGAAGGCATACAGGCGCGTGAACGCCCGGGTGACGGGAATCGCGATCGCGGCGGCGCTGGGCGGGTTCCTGTTCGGCTTCGACACCGCGGTGATCAATGGCGCGGTCGACGCCTTGGCCGGCGACTTCGCGCTCGACGCGACCCTGAAGGGCTTCGCGGTCTCGAGCGCCCTGCTCGGCTGCGCGGTCGGCGCCTGGTTCGCGGGGGCGATGGCCAACCGGTGGGGCCGCGTGCCCGTCATGCTCGTGGCCGCGACGCTGTTCCTCATCTCGGCGATCGGATCCGGCATCGCGTTCGGCGTGGTGGACCTCACGATCTGGCGTGTGGTCGGCGGCCTGGGCGTCGGCGCCGCCTCGGTGATCGCCCCGGCCTACATCGCCGAGGTGTCGCCCGCGCACATCCGGGGTCGCCTCGGCTCGCTGCAGCAGCTCGCGATCGTGCTGGGCATCTTCGCCGCGCTGCTGTCCAATGCGCTGCTGGCGGGCATCTCCGGCGGCGCCGCCGAGGTGCTGTGGCTGGGCCTTCCCGCCTGGCGCTGGATGTTCATGATCGAGGCCATCCCGGCGGTCGTGTACGGCGTCATGTCGCTGCGCCTGCCCGAGTCGCCGCGCTACCTCGTGCTGCGCGGCGACTACGACCGCGCCTCTCAGGTGCTGCTGGACTTCTCGGGATCGCAGGACGTGAACCTCAAGATCCAGCAGATCCGCGACTCGCTCGAGTCCGAGAAGCGCGAGTCGCTGCGTGACATCCTGGGTCCGGCGCTGGGGCTCAAGCCGATCGTGTGGGTGGGCATCCTGCTGTCGGTCTTCCAGCAGTTCGTCGGCATCAACGTGATCTTCTACTACTCGACCACGCTGTGGCGCTCGGTCGGCTTCGACGAGTCGAGCGCGCTGCTCACCTCGGTCATCACGTCGGTGACGAACATCGTCGTGACCATCGTCGCCGTGATCCTCGTCGACCGCGTCGGACGTCGCCGGATGCTGCTGGTCGGCTCGGTCATCATGACCGTCGCCCTGGCGGCGATGGCGTTCGCGTTCTCGTTCGCCGAGCTCGTCACCGAGAACGGCGCGACGACTGCCGAGCTCGAGGCGCCGTGGTCGATCGTCGCGCTCATCGGGGCGAACCTGTTCGTCGTGGGCTTCGGCGCGACGTGGGGGCCGATCGTCTGGGTGCTCCTCGGTGAGATGTTCCCCAACCGCATCCGCGCCAGCGCGCTGGCCGTCGCCGCGGCCGCGCAGTGGGTCGCGAACTTCGCGATCTCGACCACGTTCCCGGTGCTGAGCGAGATCGGCTTGACGTTCGCGTACGGCTTCTACGCGCTGTGCGCGGCCGCATCGTTCGTCTTCGTGCTGTGGAAGGTGCGCGAGACGAAGGGCATGGAGCTGGAGGACATGCGGGAGTCCCGGTGATGTCGGAGGCCGCTGCGAGGCTGGGCGACATGACCGACGAGCCCCGAGGTGACGATCCGACCGGCGACGGACTCCGCGCCGAGGCGCTTGCCGCCCTCCGGCGCCTGGTGGGGCGTGACGACGCCGTGTTCCACGAGGGGCAGTACGAGGCCATCGCGGCGCTCGTGGGGGAGCGGCGGCGTGCCCTCGTCGTCCAGCGCACGGGCTGGGGCAAGTCCGCGGTGTACTTCGTCGCCACGCGGCTGCTGCGCGATCGCGGCGCGGGGCCCACGGTGCTCGTGTCGCCGCTCATCGCGCTGATGCGCGATCAGGTGGAGGCGGCGGCGCGTGCCGGCGTGAGGGCGGTGGCGATCAACTCGACCAACGCACACGAGTGGTCCGAGGTGCTCGCGCGTCTCGACGCCGACGAGGTCGACGTGCTGCTCGTCTCGCCCGAGCGACTGAACAACCCCTCGTTCCGCGACGAGCAGCTGCCCGCGCTCGTGCGGCGCATCGGCATGCTGGTGGTCGACGAGGCGCACTGCATCAGCGACTGGGGCCACGATTTCCGGCCGGACTACCGGCGCCTGCGCGACCTCATCGCGCAGATGCCGCCGACGGTGCCGGTGCTCGCGACGACCGCCACCGCGAACAGCCGTGTCGTGGCGGATGTCGTCGAGCAGCTCGGATCGGAGGAGGTCACCACGATCCGCGGTCCGCTCGCGCGCACGTCGCTGCGGCTGGGAGTCCTGCGCCTGCCCGATGCGACGGCACGTCTCGCCTGGCTTCTCAGCCACCTCGGCGACCTGCCGGGGTCCGGCATCATCTACACGCTCACGGTCGCCGCCGCGGTCGATACCGCGCGACTGCTCAGCCAGCACGGGCACGCCGTGCGCGCGTACACGGGGCAGAGCGACGCCGACGAGCGCGCGGAATCCGAGGCGATGCTCAAGCGCAACGAGGTCAAGGCTCTGGTCGCCACCAGCGCGCTCGGCATGGGCTTCGACAAGCCCGACCTCGGGTTCGTGCTGCACCTCGGGGCCCCGTCGTCGCCGGTCGCGTACTACCAGCAGGTGGGCCGCGCGGGGCGCGCCACGGAGTCCGCCGACGTCGTCTTGCTTCCCGGGGCGGAAGACCGCGACATCTGGCACTACTTCGCGACGGCGTCGATGCCGGATCAGGAGCGTGCGGAGCGTGTGATCGCTGCGCTCTCGGCCGCGCAAGGGCCGGTGTCGACCCCCGCCCTCGAGGCGATCGTCGACATCCGGCGCACGCCGCTCGAGCTGCTCTTGAAGGTGCTCGACGTCGACGGGGCCGTACGGCGGGAGCGAGGCGGCTGGGTCGCGACGGGGGCTGCTTGGACATACGACGCCGAGCGCTACCGCCGCATCGCCGAAGCGCGGCGCGCCGAGCAGGACGACATGCTCGCCTACCAGACCACGACGGGCTGCCGTATGGAGTTCCTGCAGCGGCGCCTCGACGATGCGACAGCGGAGCCGTGCGGACGGTGCGACAACTGCGCGGGCCCGTGGCTCTCCGCCGATCTCGGTGCGGGCGCCGCGACGCAGGTGGCTGCCGCACTCGACCGCGTCGGCGTGCCGATCGAGCCCCGCAGGCAGTGGCCCTCCGGGCTGGGTCGGCTCGACGTGCCGCTGTCGGGTCGCATTCCTCCCGCCGAGCAGGCGCACGAGGGGCGAGCGCTGGCGCGACTCACCGACCTCGGGTGGGGCGGCGCGCTGCGCGAGCTGTTCGCGGCGGGCGCGCCCGATCAGGACGTTCCGCCCCGCCTGCTCGAGGCCTGCGTGCGTGTGCTCGCCGACTGGGGGTGGGAGCAGCGGCCCGTCGCCGTCGTGTCCGTGCCGTCGCGCACGCGGCCACGGCTGGTGGAGTCACTCGCGCGCGGGCTGGCCGGCATCGGGCGTCTGCCGTACCTCGGCGCGCTCGGTGCCGAGCCCGGTGCGCCGTCACGGGGCCCGGGCGGCAACAGCGCGTTCCGCGTCGCGTCCCTGCATGGGGCGTTCGACGTCGCGCATCTCGCCGTGCCCGATGGGCCGGTGCTGCTGGTGGACGACCTCGCCGACAGCCGCTGGACGCTCACGCTGGCGGCGCGCGAGCTGCGTCGCGGCGGCGCCTCGGCCGTGCTTCCGTTCGTCCTCGCCCTCCGCAGCTGAGAGGCGGGTCGGGGTGTGGCGCGCGCGGGTGTCGCTGCGAGGCATCCGTGCCCCCGTGCTTAGGCTCGGTACGCCATGATCCGGTTCGAACACGTCACCAAGCGATACCGGGGGACCGCCAGGCCGGCCCTCGATGATGTCGACTTCGAGGTGCAGCGCGGGGAGTTCGTCTTCCTCGTGGGCGCGTCGGGATCCGGCAAATCCTCCTGCCTGCGGCTCATCCTGCGGGAGGACACCCCGAGCGACGGGCGCGTCGTCGTGCTCGGACGCGACACGAAGACCCTGTCGCACCGGCGCACGCCCTACTTCCGCCGTCACATCGGTTCCGTGTTCCAGGACTTCCGCCTGCTGCCCTCCAAGACCGTGTTCCAGAACGTGGCCTTCACGCTGCAGGTGATCGGCTCGTCGCGCGCATTCATCAAGCAGGCGGTGCCGGAGACGCTGGAGCTCGTCGGCCTGGCCGACAAGGCCAAGCGCTTCCCGCACGAGCTCTCGGGCGGTGAGCAGCAGCGCGTGGCGATCGCGCGCGCTCTCGTCAACCGTCCGCAGGTGCTGCTCGCCGACGAGCCGACCGGAAACCTCGACCCGGGCACGTCGGTCGACATCATGATGCTGCTCGAGCGCATCAATGCGTCGGGTACGACCATCCTGTGCGCGACGCACGAGGCGACGTTCGTCGACCAGATGCAGCGCCGCGTGATCGAGCTCAAGGGCGGCCGTCTCGTGCGCGATGAGCGCCATGGCGGCTACGGCGATCGCTCGGGCATCAAGAAGCTCGAACCTCAGGTCGAGCGCGGCGCGGCTGCGGTCGCAGCCCTGACCGCGGTGCTCGAGCTGCAGCGCGAGGTCACCGGCACTGTGCCGGTCGATCCGGTGCTCGCCGACGCGGCCCCCGCCCCGGAGGCCGTCGAGGCGGCGCAGGAGGAGCTGTTCGCCGACCTGCTCGCCGATGACTCGCAGCACGATCGGGCCGAGGACGTGCAGCCGCAGGACACGCCCGCGACGGCAGCTCCTGCGCCGGTCGCCGCCCCCACCGCCGATTCCGCACCGACCGCGGACGCAGCGGCGTCCGCGGCGGCTCGGGTGGAGCGGCCGACGGCATCCGAGCCTCCGGTGACCCGCGCGTCCGAGGAACCGCCGCCGCGCACGGGCATCGTGCCCGTGCCGGACATCGACGTGGAGGAGCTCGGCATGGCCGACCGCCTCGGCCTTCGCTCGCGCGACGACGACGAAGTGGGGCCGACGTCATGAGGCTGGGGCTCATCCTCTCGGAGGTGCTGACCGGTCTGCGGCGCAACGCGTCGATGGTCGTCTCGGTCGTGCTGGTCACGTTCGTCTCGCTCACGTTCGTGGGCGCCGCCATCCTGATGCAGGCGCAGATCGCCACCATGCGCGACTACTTCCAGGACCGTGCGCAGGTCGACGTGTACATGTGCTCGTCGATCTCGAACACCGACACCTGCACCGGCGGCGTGGCCACCGAGGAGCAGACCGCGGCCGTGCGGGCCGAGCTGCAGGGCCAGACGCTGTCGCCGCTGATCCAGGAGCTGTCGTACGAGACGCCGGCCGAGGCCTATGCCGCCCTGGTGGAGAACCTGCCCGACTACGCGACGCTCTTCACCGAGCAGCAGACCAGCGCGGTCTTCCATGTCACCCTGCTCGACCCCACGCGCTCCGACGTGATCGTCGAGGCGTTCAACGGCGTGGAGGGCGTCGAGCAGATCACGGACCAGCTCGAGTATCTGGAGCCGCTGTTCTCGGCCCTGACCATCGCGACGTACATCGCGGTGGGTGTCGCGGGCCTCATGCTCGTCTCGGCTGTGCTGCTGATCGCCACCACCATCCGGCTGTCGGCCTTCGCCCGTCGTCGCGAGGTGGGCATCATGCGGCTGGTCGGCGCCTCGAACCGGTTCATCCAGACGCCGTTCGTGCTCGAGGGCGTCGTGGCGGCGTTGATCGGCTCCCTGCTCGCCAGCGGTGCGGTGCTCGTGGGCGTCAAGTTCGGCGTCGAGGGCTATCTCGTGCAGCGCATGGGCACCATCCCGTGGGTCGGGATGGGCGACGCCCTGCTGGTCGTGCCCGTCGTGGTGGCCATCGGCGTGGTGCTCGCGGCCCTGTCGGCGGGCTTCGCCATCCGCCGCTGGCTGCGGGCCTGACCACACAGGTCCTCGACCGCGGATGCCCCTGAGGCGCCCGACGCGGTAAGCTGGACGGCTGTCCCACGCACACAGGAGGTGAGCACATGCCGAAGGAGCAGGGCGAGAAGATCGTCGCGACCAACCGTCGCGCGCGCCACGAGTACACGATCGAGAAGACATACGAGGCCGGCTTGGTGCTCACCGGCACCGAGGTGAAGTCGCTGCGACAGGGGCGCGCGAACCTCTCCGACGGATACGCCTACATCAACGGCGGCGAGGCGTTCCTCGACGCGGTGCACATCCCCGAGTACTCGCAGGGCAGCTGGACCAACCACTCGTCCAAGCGCATCCGCAAGCTGCTGCTGAACAAGGACGAGATCGTCAAGCTGAGCCACGCGGTCTCGGCCGGCGGCTACACGCTCGTGCCGCTCAAGCTGTACTTCCTCAACGGGCGCGCCAAGATCGAGATCGGCGTCGCCAAGGGCAAGAAGGAGTACGACAAGCGCCAGACCCTGCGTGAGCGGCAGGACAAGCGCGAGGCCGAGCGCGCCATGCGCATGCGCAACCGCGTGGGCGAGTAGTCCGCCGACCCTGCTCGCTCCCGTCCGCCCTCTGGCGGAGGGATCCGTGGCAGAGTTCCCCCATGGTGGTGCGGATCGAGTTCGAGGCCGAGGTCTGGCGCTGGGACGCACGGGCCGAGGCGTGGTACTTCGTGCACGTTCCGGAGGAGATCTCGCGCGACCTGCGCGAGATGCCGGCTCCGCCGCGAGGGTTCGGATCGCTGCGGGTCGAGGCGCGCATCGGCGAGACCGTGTTCCGCACGTCGATCTTCCCCGGCGGCGACACGTACTGGCTGCCCCTGAAGCGCGCGGTGCGCGACGCCGAGGGCATCGTCGAGGGCGGCGCCGTCACGGTGCAGCTCGACGTGCTCGAGCTCTGACACAGCCCGGGCACTCGCTTATCCACGGGCATGCGCACCCGTCGCGGCGGGCTCCCTAGCCTCGTGCGGGGAGGGACTCGATGACGCCCGCACACATCGCATACGCGCTCACGGCGCTGGCACACGCCGGCTTCCTCGTGGTCGGGCTGGTGCTGATCCGCGTCGATGTGCTCGAGCATCGGCTGCCCGACGTGATCGTCCTTCCCTCCGGGGCGGCGCTCGCCCTGTTCTACGCCGCCGCAGGCGCGCTCGACGGCGACCTCGCGCGCGCGGGACGAGCCGCGGCGGGCGGCGTCGCGCTGTTCCTGCTGTACCTGCTGCTGCGTGCGGCCGCGCCCGCAGGCCTGGGCGGCGGCGACGTCAAGCTCGCGGCACCGGTCGGAATGTTCCTCGCGTGGCACGGTTGGGCGACTCTCGCGGTCGGCGCCGCGGCGGCCTTCGTGCTCGCCGCCGTATGCGCTCTCGCGCTGATGGCGGCAGGCCGCGCGAGCCGCGATACCCATATCGCCTTCGGGCCTTTCATGCTCGTGGGGGCGTGGGCCGGCGTTCTGCTGACCTGAGCGTCGTGAGCCGCCGGGGCCACGCGCGTGCGACCACGTCGCGGGCTTGGCTAGCCTGAGGCGCATGGCTCGGATCATGGCGCAGCTGAAGGTGCTGATCGCGTGGGCGCTGGCCCGCAAGCCGGTGCGCGCGTTCCTTCTCTACTCCGAGCAGAAAGGCGCGCTCCTCGCCTCCGCGGTCACCTACCGTGCGCTGTTCTCGATCTTCGCGGCCGTGCTGCTCGGGTTCTCGATCGCGGCGATCTGGCTGTCAGGCCGCCCCGAGCTGTGGCAGGCGCTGATCGAAGCGGTCGACGACGTGATCCCCGGCCTCGTCGGCGAGGAGGGCGTCATCAAGCCCGACACGCTGCAGGAGCAGCCCGTGAGCTTCACCCTCACCGGCATCGTGTCGCTGATCGGTCTGCTCGTCGCGGCGATCGGTGCGGTCGGCGCGCTGCGCGAGGCTATCCGGATCATGGCGAGCACGACGCATGCGCCCGTCAATCCGGTGCTGCTGATCCTGCGTGACCTGCTGTTCGCGGTGATCCTGGGCGGCCTGCTCCTGGCCGCCGCGGTCACGAACATCCTCGGCTCCGCTTTCGTCGGCGCGGTGCTCGGCTGGTTCGGGGCCGAGCAGTCCGCCGCGGCGGAGGTCGTGACGCGCCTCCTGGCGGTGATCGTCACGCTCGCCCTCGACACCGTGGTGATCGCCATCATGTTCCGGATGCTGTCCGGGCTGCGGCCCGGCAGGCGGTCCGTGTGGAGCGGCGCGCTGCTCGGCGGCATCGCGCTCGTCGTGCTCCAGCAGCTGTCGGGCCTGTTCGTCGGGGGAGCGACCTCGAACCCGCTGCTCGCGTCGTTCGCGTCGCTGATCGCTCTCCTGCTGTGGGTGAACCTGTCGGCGCAGGTGCTGCTGATCGCCTCGGCCTACATCATCACGGGCGTCGAGGAGGAGTACGACAGGGTGGGCGCGCGCTTCGCGGCCGAGACCTTCGCCCAGCGCCGTGCGCGCCGAGCGGAGCGGGCCGTGCAGGCCGCCGTCGATGAGCTCGAGCAGGCGCGCGAGCTGGCGGAGCAGGAACGCGAGCAGGATCTGCGTGCCGTACGCGAGGCGAACGCGCAAGGGGGTCGCGGCGATTCGAGCGGCGAGTAGGTTGGGGTCATGGCACTCGCACGACTGCACGGCGGACCGCTTGACGGACAGGTTCTGCCCCTCGAATCCCCCGACCTCGACCAGCTGATCCTGCCGTTCTCCGACGCGCAGCTGGTGTACGACCGCGCAGGCGAGGCGGCGAACACAGGCGACGCCGATGGCCCGACCGAGGTGCCCTTCCGCTTCGCGGAGGAGGAGCAGGGGTACATCCCGGGCGACGACCACCACCCGGGCGCGTGAGCGCAGACGCCGCGGGCCAGGAACGTCCGGACCCCGGCCGTCCGAGCCGCAGCGTCGAGGTCGAGCGCAAGTTCGACGTCGACGCCGGCACGCCGGTGCCCGACTGGGCGGATGTGCCCGGTGTCGCCTCGGTGACGCCGGGAGAGCCTCGTCACCTCGACGCGCTCTACCTCGACACGTCCGATCTGGCGCTGGCCCGTGCGGGCATCGCACTGCGCCGCCGCACGGGAGGACCGGATGCCGGCTGGCACATCAAGGGGCCGCTGATCGACGGCGGACGCACCGAGCTCGGCTGGCCGCTCGGCGAGTCGGATGACGTGCCCGCCGCGGTGCGAGAGGAGCTCGCGCCCGTGACGGCGGATGCCCTGCTTCCCCTTGCGCGCATCGTGAACGACCGCACCGCCTACGCACTGCTCGACGCCGGCGGTGGCGTCCTGGCGGAGTTCGTCGACGACCACGTGCGCACGTGGAATCTGCGCGCGGGTGCGGATGCGGAACCCGCGTTCCAGCGAGAGTGGCACGAGTGGGAGATCGAGCTCGGTCCCGCCGCCGCTGAGGACGCGGGGTGGCGCGAGGCGTTCTTCGCCGCTGTCGCCGATGCGGCGTTCGCTGCCGGGGCACGCGCCGCGAGCTCGGCCTCGAAGCTGGCTCGCGCGCTCGGCCACTGATTCCGGCTCACGGCCCACGACAGAGTGAAAGCCCCCGGGAGATCCCGGGGGCTTTCACTCTGTCGTGGGGCGGACGGTCACATGTTGATGAAGTGACCGAGGAGCCCGTGGAAGCCCTCCTGCAGCGTCTCCGAGAGAGTCGGGTGCGTGTGGACGTTGCGCGCGGCCTCGAGTGCCGTGAGGTCCCACTTCTGGGCCAGCGTGAGCTCGGGCAGCAGCTCCGAGACGTCGGGGCCGATCATGTGGGCGCCCAGCAGCTCGAGGTGCTCCGCGTCGGCGATCAGCTTGACGAAGCCGACGGGCTCGCCGAGGCCGTTCGCCTTGCCGTTGGCGCTGAAGGGGAACTTCGCGACCTTGATCTCGCGGCCCTCGGCACGCGCCTGCTCCTCCGTGAGGCCGAAGCTGGCGACCTGCGGCGAGCAGAACGTCGCCCGCGGCATCATGCGGTAGTCGCCGAGGGTCTGGGTCTCCGCCTTGCCGATGGTCTCGGCGGCGACCACGGCCTGCGCCTCGGCCACGTGGGCGAGCTGCAGCTTCGCGGTCACGTCGCCGATGGCGTAGATGCCCTCGACGTTCGTGCGCATGTGGTCGTCGATCTCGATCGCGCCGCGGTCCGTGAGCGTGACGCCCGTCTTGTCGAGGCCGAAGCCCTCGACGTTCGGCGCGAACCCGACCGACATCAGCACCTTGCCGGCGGTGATCTCGCCGGCCTGGCCGTCGCGCGTCTCATACGTGACGTGCACCGAGTCGCCGTTGTCGGTGACGCTCTTCACCGCGGTCGACGTCAGGATGTCGATGCCGTACTTCTTGTACTGCTTCTGGATCTCCTTGGAGACCTCGACGTCCTCGTTCGGAAGGGCGCGGTCGAGGAACTCGACGATCGTGACCTTCACGCCGTAGTTCGACATCACATAGGCGAACTCCATGCCGATCGCGCCCGCGCCGACGATGACGATCGACTCGGGGAGCTCGCGCGTGAGGATCTGCTCCTCGTAGGTCACCACGTTGTCGCTGAGCTGGACGCCCGGCAGCAGGCGCACCTTCGAGCCGGTCGCGATGATCACGTTGTCGAACGTGACCTCCTCGGTGGAGCCGTCGGCCTTGGCGACCGAGATGGCCTTGGGCCCGGTGAAGGTGCCGCGCCCCTCGTACTCGGTGACCTTGTTCTTCTTCATCAGGAAGTGGATGCCCTTGACGTGGGTCTCCGCGACCTTCCGGCTGCGGTCGAACGCCGCGCCGAAGTCGAAGTGCACGTCACCCGAGATGCCGAACAGGTCGGCCTTGTGGGTGAAGGTGTGCGCGATCTCCGCGTTCTTCAGCAGCGCCTTCGACGGGATGCACCCGACGTTGAGGCAGACGCCGCCCCAGTACTTCTCTTCGATGATCGCGACATTGAGGCCGAGCTGAGCGCTGCGCACGGCCGCGACGTAACCGCCGGGACCCGCGCCGAGGATGACGACGTCGTAATGAGCCATGTCCCCAGCCTATCGCCCGGCAGGGTCGTCATCGCGGCCGCCGCCTTCGCCCCGGGCGGGTCCACCGCGGCGACGCGACACGAGCAGTGCTGCGACGACCCCGACCACGGCGGCGGCGGTGATGCCGAGCATGATCCACGGCAGCACCGGCGCTGCCGCGGCGTCCGACGGGGCGTCGGTCGAGGCGGGGGGCGTCTCGACCGAGGGGGACGGGCTCGACGCGGCCGGCGTCGGCGTCGCGTTCTTCCGGGGCGGCGGGGCCGTCGCGGTCTCATCGTTCTCGGGTGCCACGGCCCCGCCGGTCGCACTGGCGTTCGCGACGTCGAATCCGAAGGTTCCGGATGTCGGATGCCCATCGCTCGAGACGACCCGCCACGTCACGGTGTAACGGCCCGGCTCCCCGATCGAGGCGAGTGCCTGGCGCACGATCGCGCCCTCGACCTCCGGTCGCCCGTCGGCCGCGTCCGCGCCCGACGGCGAGACGACCTCGACGACGGTCTCGTCGCCGTTCAGCGAGATGAGTGCATCCGAGAACGTCAGGGTCAGGGTGTCCGGCATGACCTCGACCGTCGAGTCCGCCGACGGGTCCGCGCTCGTGAGCTGGTCGTGCGCGGCAGCGGGAGAGGCGACCACGAGGGGCCCGAGCAGCGCGGCCAGCGCGCAGACGCCGAGCGTGAGCAGGCGGTGGAGGTGTGAGGAGCGGGGGGCGGGCATGCCGCCACGCTACCCCGGACGTCCTGTCCGTCGCCGAGGAGCGGGGGAGGGGTTTCATGGCCGACTTGTGATCCGCCCGGCTTTTATCGGAGTGTGGATGGGCGATCGGCTAGGCTGGTCCGAAAGGAGGGACGCCGTGTCACAGAACGAGTTCGGAGCGCCGATTCACCGCGATGGCGACACCACGCGGTTCGGCTACGACGGTTCCGGCGACTCTACCCAGACATTCGGACACGACTCCGATCTGTCGTTCGTGCCGTTCGCCGGCGAGCTGACCGCGACCGAGCGGGATGCGATCGCCGCGCTGCCGTCCGGATCGGCGCTGCTGCTGGTGCGTTCGGGACCGACGGCGGGGGCCCGCTATCTGCTCGACACCGACGTGACGACGGCCGGCCGTCACCCCGAGGCCGACATCTTCCTCGATGACGTCACCGTCTCGCGTCGTCACGCCGAGATCACGCGCCATCGCACCGCGTTCGAGATCGTCGACCAGCGCTCGCTGAACGGCACCTACGTCAACGGCGAGCGCGTCGACCGTGCCGAGCTGCGCAACGGCGCCGAGGTGCGCATCGGCAAGTTCCGCCTCAACTTCTTCATCTCCCCGCTGGACCGTCAGGCCGGCGCGGGGCAGGGCGGATCGGGGCAGGGCGCCTGATGGCGGCTGCTGCCGCCCGTCAACCTGCTTCCTCCGCCCGGAAGTCGTCCCCGGGCCTGCTGAGCATCGGTCAGGTGCTCGCGAAGCTCACGCCCGAGTTCCCGGCCCTCACCTCGAGCAAGCTGCGCTTCCTCGAGGTCCAAGGCATCGTCGCGCCGCAGCGCACGCCCTCCGGCTACCGCAAGTTCTCGTCGGCCGACCTCGACCGCCTGCGACTCGCGCTCACCTTGCAGCGCGACCACTACCTGCCGCTCTCGGTCATCCGCGACTATCTCGACGACGTCGACGCAGGTCGTGCGCCGGCGACCCCCCAGGCGCCGCCCTCGATCCATCCAGCGGTCCGTCGGCACACGCGCCAGGAGCTGCTGAGCGCCGCCGGAGCCGCGCCGCAGCTGCTCAACGACGCCGTCAGCACCGGACTGCTCAAGGCCAGCGACTCCTATGACGATCAGGCCCTGGCGCTCCTGCGGGCGCTCGTGGCGCTCGACCGTCACGGCATCGAGCCGCGCCACGTGCGCGGCATGCGCCAGAGCGCCGAGCGCGAGGTGGCCCTGGTCGAGTCCGCCCTGTCCGCGCTGCTGCGGCGACCGGATGCCGGCTCCCGGGCCAGGGCCAGCGAGCTCGCTCCCGAACTGGCCGCGCGTCTCGACGAGGTGCGGTCGATCCTGGTCAAGGACGCCCTCGCGCGCCTCCTCGACTGACCGGATCGACATTGAAGCTGCAGTTGAAGGTCAACGTTGTGTAACGCTCGCGCGACACGCCCCCGGCCCCGCGCGGATGTCGTTGCCGGTGCGCCGGGGCTCCCATACGGTGGAAGAGACCGAGCCCCTCGAGGAGGACGAAATGAACGCTGACGATCCCACCGGTCGCGGCATGACCGATCTCCTCTTCACCGACGGACTGCCGGATCTCGACCCCGACATGGGGTACCGTGGCGCGGTCGCCGCCCGCGCTGCCGGCATCACCTACCGCCAGCTCGACTACTGGGCTCGCACGGAGCTCGTTGAGCCCACGGTCCGCAATGCGAGCGGGTCCGGCTCGCAGCGACTGTACGGCTTCCGCGACATCCTGGTGCTCAAGCTCGTGAAGCGCCTGCTCGACACGGGCATCTCGCTGCAGCAGATCCGCACCGCGGTCGAGCAGCTCCGCGCGGCGGGCATCCGCGACCTCGCAGGCACGACGCTGATGAGCGACGGCGCCTCGGTCTATCTCTGCACCTCGAACGACGAGGTCATCGACCTCGTCAGCCGTGGGCAGGGCGTGTTCGGCATCGCGGTCGGCAAGGTTCTGCACGAGGTGGAGGCCACGCTGGTCGACTTCGAGGCGACGTCGCCCGACCACGTCGACGAGCTGGCCGCTCGCCGCGCCAAGCGCTCGGCGTAGTCTCCTCTTCGCGCTGCGGGACCGCAGGCGGCCCGTTGCGCTGCCGCCGTGCTCCTTCGCCGCCGACGTTTCTCGCTCCAGGCGGGTGGTGCTCCGCGCCTCGCTCGACGTTCACGCAGGCGCGGAACCGGGCGGATGACTGGAGTGAGGGCTCAGTCGGCGGTCTCTTCAGCGGGGTCGATGATGCGGCCCGCGCGCATGATGCGGTCGAGGAGTGCATCGAAGTCGGCCGCAAGCTCCTGCGCCGACTCGCCGGGCCACACGTGCAGCGGCTTCGCGGCGCCCTGCGCCTGCTGCAGCGATGTGCGCTCGGGCAGCTGGGGCTCGAGCACGAGGGGCCCGAACATGTCGCGCAGCTCCTTGATGCGGAACTGGTGCTCGACCGACTGCGGGCGCACGCGATTCACCACGATTCCGAGCGGCTGAAGGCGAGGGGAGAGACCACGGCGGATCTCCTCGATCGCGCGCAGCGCGCGGTCGGCAGCGGCGACCGAGAACAGGCCGGGCTCGGTCACGACCATCACGCGGTCGCTCGCCGCCCATGCCGTGCGGGTGAGGGCGTTCAGCGAGGGCGGGCAGTCGATGAGAACGAGGTCGTATTCCGACTCGATCGCGGCCAGGGCCTCTTCGAGCTTCCAGACGTCCGCGACCGTGGGGTGCGGGCCGTCGAAGTTGATGGCCGAGGGGCTGCCGAGCATCACGTCGATCGTGCCGTCGTGCACGCGCGTCCAGCCGCTCGAGGTGATCGCCTGACGGACGATCTTCTCCTTGGGGCTCGTCAGGACGTCCGACACGTTCAGGCGCCCCGCGATCTGCACATCCAGACCGGTCGAGACGTCCGCCTGCGGGTCGAGATCGACCACGAGCGTGCGCAGCGAGCGTGCGAAGGCGGCGGAGGCGAGACCGAGGGTCACGGTCGTCTTCCCGACGCCTCCCTTGAGGGAACTGACGCTGAGTACGTGCACAATCCCCAACGTTACAACGCCCTATGCTGAGAACCACGTCTGCGGCTCCCAGCGTCTGAGATCCATCGCGGGAGCATCTCCCGAAGGGTGTGCATGTTCTCCAAGATCCTCGTGGCCAACCGTGGTGAGATCGCGATCCGGGCGTTCCGGGCCGCCTACGAACTGGGGGCGCGCACGGTCGCGGTCTTCCCCCATGAGGACCGCCATTCGCTGCACAGGCTGAAGGCGGACGAGGCGTATCGCATCGGGGAAGAGGGCCACCCCGTGCGGGCCTACCTCGACGTCGACGAGATCATCCGCGTCGCCGTGGAATCGGGCGCCGACGCGATCTACCCGGGATACGGGTTCCTCTCCGAGAACCCCGAACTCGCAGCGAAAGCGGCGGCGGCGGGCATCACGTTCATCGGTCCGCCATCTCACGTGCTCGAGATGGCCGGCAACAAGGTCACGGCCAAGGAGCATGCGATCAAGGCCGGCGTGCCGGTGCTGCGATCGACGGAGGCCTCCGACGACGTCGATGCGCTGGTGGCGCAGTCCGACGCGATCGGCTTCCCGCTCTTCGCGAAGGCCGTGGCCGGCGGCGGCGGGCGCGGCATGCGCCGCGTGGAGACGAAGGCCGAGCTGGCGCCGGCTCTGGCGGAGGCGATGCGCGAGGCGCAGAGCGCCTTCGGGGATCCGCGCATGTTCCTGGAGCAGGCCGTGCTGCGGCCTCGTCACGTAGAGGTGCAGGTGCTCGCCGACAAGACGGGTGCCACCGTGCACCTGTTCGAGCGCGACTGCTCGGTGCAGCGGCGCCACCAGAAGGTGATCGAGATCGCACCGGCGCCCAACCTCGACGACGCGATCCGCGCCGACCTGCATCGCTACGCCGTGGCGTTCGCCGAGTCGATCGGCTACGAGAACGCGGGAACCGTCGAGTTCCTGCTCGAGACCGCGGGGGAGCGGGCGGGCGAGGTCGTCTTCATCGAGATGAACCCCCGGATCCAGGTGGAGCACACGGTCACCGAGGAGGTGACCGACGTCGACCTGGTGCAGTCGCAGATGCGCATCGCGGCAGGGCAGACACTCGCCGAGCTCGACCTCGAGCAGGGCTCGATCCGTCTGCGCGGAGCCGCGCTGCAGTGCCGTATCACCACCGAGGACCCGGCGCAGGGCTTCCGTCCCGACACCGGCAAGATCACGACCTATCGTTCGCCGGGCGGAGCGGGCATCCGCCTGGATGGCGGCACGACCGCCGCGGGTGCGCAGATCAGCCCTCACTTCGATTCGATGCTCGCGAAGCTCAGCGTCCGCGGCCGCGACTTCGGCGCGGCCGTCGCCCGGGCCCGTCGTGCCCTCGCGGAGTTCCGCATCCGCGGCGTCTCGACCAACATCCCGTTCCTGCAGGCAGTGCTGGAGGATCCCGCGTTCGTCGCGGGTGATCTGTCGACGTCGTTCATCGACGAGCGCCCGGAGCTGCTGTCCGGACGGGTGTCCAAGGACCGCGGCTCGAAGATCCTGAACTGGCTCGTGGATGTCACCGTGAACAAGCCGCACGGCGACAACCCCATGACGATCGCCCCCGTCGAGAAGCTGCCGGCCGTCGATCTCGCGAGCCCGGCTCCGGCCGGCTCGCGTCAGCGGCTGCAGGAGCTCGGTCCCGCCGGCTTCGCCCGTGCGCTCCGCGAGCAGACGGCGCTCGCCGTGACCGAGACCACCTTCCGCGACGCGCACCAGTCGCTGCTCGCGACCCGCGTGCGCACACGCGACCTCGTCGCCGTGGCGCCGCACGTGGCTCGCCTGACCCCCCAGCTGCTGTCGGTCGAGGCCTGGGGAGGGGCCACCTATGACGTCGCGCTGCGCTTCCTCGCCGAGGACCCGTGGGAGCGCCTCGACAAGCTGCGCGAGGCCCTGCCGAACGTCGCGATCCAGATGCTGCTGCGGGGTCGGAACACGGTCGGCTACACGCCGTACCCCACTCAGGTGACCGACGCGTTCGTCCGCGAGGCTGCGGCCAGCGGCATCGACATCTTCCGCATCTTCGACGCGCTCAACGACGTCTCGCAGATGCGGCCCGCGGTCGACGCGGTGCTCTCCACCGGCACCGCGGTAGCCGAGGTGGCCGTCTGCTACACGGGAGACCTCCTGAACCCCGGCGAAGACCTCTACACGCTCGACTACTACCTGCGTCTGGCCGAGCAGATCGTCGATGCGGGAGCGCACATCCTGGCGATCAAGGACATGGCGGGTCTGCTGCGTCCGGCCGCCGCCGCGAAGCTCGTCGCGGCGTTCCGCGAGAACTTCGACCTGCCGGTGCACGTGCACACCCACGACACGCCGGGCGGTCAGCTCGCGACGCTGCTCGCCGCGAGCGCCGCCGGCGCCGACGCCGTCGATGCGGCGTCCGCGCCCATGGCGGGCACGACGAGCCAGCCGTCGCTGTCCGCGCTCGTCGCGGCCCTGGCGCACACCGACCGTGACACCGGCATCGATCTGCAGGCCGTGTCGGACCTCGAGCCGTACTGGGAGGCCGTGCGTCATCTGTACAAGCCGTTCGAGTCGGGCCTCGCGGGACCCACGGGTCGCGTCTACAAGCACGAGATCCCCGGCGGGCAGCTGTCGAACCTGCGTCAGCAGGCCATCGCGCTGGGGCTCGCCGACGACTTCGAGCTGATCGAGGACATGTACGCGGCCGCGAACGAGATCCTGGGGCGCGTGCCGAAGGTGACGCCCTCCTCCAAGGTGGTGGGCGACCTCGCGCTGCACCTGGCAGCGGTGAAGGCCGACCCGGCCGACTTCGCCGAGAACCCCCGTGCGTACGATGTGCCGGATTCGGTGGTGGGCTTCATGGCGGGCGAGCTGGGCGATCTGCCCGGCGGATGGCCCGAGCCGTTCCGCAGCAAGGTGCTCGCCGGGCGCGACGCCAAGCCGACGCTCGCGCCGCTCGCCGACGAGGACGAAGCCGCCCTCGCCGGCGACGCCGCGACGCGGCGCGCGACGCTGAACCGTCTGCTGTTCCCGCAGCCCACGAAGGCCTTCGAGGAGGCGCGCGAGGCGTACGGCGATCTGTCGGTGCTCGACACCGCGGACTACCTGTACGGTCTCGAGCAGGGCGGCGAGCACCTGGTCGAGATCGAGCGTGGCGTGCAGCTCTACGTGGGGCTGGAGGCGATCGGCGAGCCCGACGAGAAGGGCATCCGCTCCGTCATGGCGACGCTGAACGGGCAGCTGCGCCCGGTGGCGGCGCGCGACCGGCGCATCGACGTCGAGGTGCACGCGGCGGAGAAGGCCGACACGTCCAAGCCGGGCCAGGTCGCTGCGCCCTTCTCGGGCGTCGTGACGCTCAAGGTCGCCGTCGGAGACACGGTCGAGGCCGGCCAGGCGGTCGCCTCGATCGAGGCGATGAAGATGGAGGCGGCGATCACCACCGCCCACGGCGGGGTGATCGAGCGGCTCGCGATCGCGCCGACCCAGCAGGTCGACGCCGGCGACCTTTTGGTCGTCGTCAGCACCGGCCAGTAACCTGGGGGACGCCCGAAACGCCGGGCGCCGGGGCGGGAGGGGCTCGCTCCGGTGGGCACTGCCCCTTGGAGTGAAGCCGCATTGGTGAACAAGATCACGACCGACCATGACGACGTGCCGGCGGAGGACGACGATCACGGCGTCCTGGCAGAGGCCGGTCTCGACACGACGTCCATCGGCATCCTGAGCCCGCACACCGCCCAGGTGCGCGTGGTGCTGCCGCAGGTGATGGAGGAGCCGGACGACGAGGTCGTCGACGACGAGATCGCGCCCGGGGACCTGCGCACAGGTGCCATCGTCATCGAGCTGCCCGCCGAGCAGATCGAGCGCGCCGTCGAGGAGGCGGTGGAGGCACCGGACGACGGAGACGAGCGCGCCATCACCGGCGAGATCGTCGACGAGGTGGTGGAAGCCGTTCGCGAGCACGTGGCGGAGCGGGCCGACGCGGGCGAGCCGATCTCCGAGGACGAGGTCATCGACGTCGTCGTGGTGCCCGACCACCGCGACGACCGCACGGCCGAGGAGAACGTGCCGCAGGGAGAAGAGTCCGCGGACGCGGCGCCCGAGGCCGAAGACTCCGGTCAGGGCGACGGCGCGGACGATGTCGCCCAGGACGACCCCCAGGACCAGCTCGCCCGCGAACAGCCCGATGACGACGTGCAGGAAGAGCGAGCGCGGGAGGAAACCGTCCAGGAGGAAGCCGCGCAGGAGGACAGCGCGCGCGAGGACATCCCGCAGGACGAGCTCCCGCAGGACGAGCTCCCGCAGGAGGAGGTCGCGGGGGAGGACGTCCCGCAGGACGAGCTCCCGCAGGAGGAGGTCGCGGGGGAGGACGTCCCGCAGGACGAGCTCCCGCAGGAGGAGGTCGCGCAGGACGACACACGGCAGGACGACACGCCGCGGGACGAGCCGCTGTCCGACGCGCGCCCGCGTCCCGGGCATGACGAGCCCCGACAGGAGGTCGACGGCTGGAGCGCCGCCGCCGCCGAGCTCGCCGCGGAGCACAGCAAGACGCCTGCGGCCGACGCCGCGGACGAGCGCCGGGCGGGCGCGGAGCGGGAGACCGCTGAGGTCGCGGCACCTGACACCGCGACCGCTCACCCTCGCGGCATGTCGCATGCCCGCACCTGGGCCGAGGAGTCCGCCGCCGCGCGGACCGCGGCCGGTGAGGGGGAAGCGCAGCAGACGACGCAGACGACAGGAGCCACCACGATGACCGCGCGACGCCTGGAGGACCTCGGCAAGAACGCCGAGCGCGAATCCAGCGATCTGCTCACCGCCGATCGCGTGCTCGATCCCCACCGGGTATCCAAGCCCGCACCCGAGGGCGGGTGGAGCGAGTTCGTCTACGGACTCACCGGAGGCCGGATCAACCTCGGTGACAGCCGTGCCGTGCGCGCTCGCAAGGCGCTCGAGGCCCGCGTCGCCGCTCCGCTGTCGGGGGAGACCCGTTTCGTGCCCGTGCTCAGCCGCAAGGGCGGCGTGGGAAAGACCACCGTGACGACGCTTCTCGGCATGGCGCTCGCCGACGGTCGCGATGACCGCGTGATTGCGATCGATGCCAACCCCGACCGCGGCACGCTCGCCGACCGCATCGGCAAGCGCGCCGACAAGACCGTGCGCGACCTGGTGCACAAGGCGGGCGACATCCGAGGCTTCAATGACATCTCGCGCTTCGTGGCACGCGATGAGACGCGTCTGGACGTGCTGGCGTCCGACCCCGATCCGCGGATCGCCGAGGCGTTCGGCGAGCAGGACTATCGCAAGGTGGCCGAGGTCGCCGAGCACTACTACTCGCTCGTGCTCACCGACACGGGCACGGGCATCATCCACTCGGTCATGGGCGCCACGCTCGCCCATGCCGACCAGCTGATCATCGTGTCCGGGCTCAACCTCGACGAGGTGCGGCTCGCGTCCGAGACGATCACCTGGCTCGAGTCCAACGGCTACGAGGAGCTCGCCCGCAACGCCATCGTCGTGCTCAACCAGCAGACGCCCGGCACGCCGATGGTGCGCCTGAGCGAGCTCGACGTGCACTTCGGCAGTCGTGTCCGCTCGGTGGTGCACCTGCCGTACGACCCGGCACTCGGCACGGGCAGCGCGATCGTCTACCGCGACCTCCAGCCCGCGACGCGCGTCGCGGCACGCGACCTCGCGGCCCGCGTGGTCGACGGCCTGCGAGAGGGCCGAGTCGCGTGACCGTCCGGGAGATCCGGCTCTACGGCGACCCGGTGCTGCGCACGCCCTGCGCGGAGATCGAGACCATCGACGAGGGCACGCACGCGCTGGTGCAGGACCTTCTCGACTCGGTGGCCCTCCCAGGCCGTGCCGGGGTCGCCGCCCCGCAGATCGGCGTGGGACTGCGGGCGTTCAGCTACAACATCGACGGCCGCATCGGGTACGTCCTGAACCCGCGCGTGGTCGAGGTGCGCGGTGAACCCGAGCCCACGGGCGAAGGGTGCCTGTCGGTTCCCGGGCTCTGGCATGACGCGCTGCGCCACCCCTACGCGCGCGTGGAGGGCATCGACCTGGAAGGCCAGAAGGTCGTGCTGGAGGGGGAGGGGCTCATGGCGCAGATGCTGCAGCACGAGACCGACCACCTCGACGGCATGGTGTACCTGCAGCGACTCTCGAAGGATGAGCGCGCGAAGGCGATGCGCGCCGTGCGCGAGAGCGACTGGTTCTGATCGGCGCACCCGCACCTGCACTAGACGAGAACGACGAAGGCCCCGGAGTGATCCGGGGCCTTCGTCGTGGGCACAGTCGGTGAGAGCGACCGGCGAGAGCCGTCCCTGCCAGGGGCCGCCTCGTTCCGCTCTCAGCCCGCGACCGACAGGTTCGTCGTCGCGTTGTCCCCCGCGTAGAGGGCGCTGATCTCGTGCGCAAAGTCCTTCATGATCTCGGCGCGCTTGATCGACATCTTGGGCGTGAGGTGGCCCGTGGCCTCGGTCCACTCGGTGCCGAGGATCGCGAACTTGCGGATCGACTCCGCGCGCGACACCCGCGTGTTCGCGTCGTCGATCGCGCGCTGCACCTCGGCGCGCACGGTGGCGTTCTTCGCCGCCTGCTCGAGCGTGAGATCGGGGCTCTCGCCGTGGGTCGCCAGCCACGCCGGCAGCATCTCGGGGTCGAGCGTCACAAGCGCCGAGATGAAGGGCTTCTGGTCGCCGACGACCACGACCTGGGCGACGATCGGGTTGGCGCGGATCGGATCCTCGAGCGCAGCGGGGGCGACGTTCTTGCCGCCGGCCGTGACGATGATCTCCTTCTTGCGGCCAGTGATCGTGAGGTACCCGTCGTCGTCGAACGAGCCGAGGTCGCCCGTGCGGAACCACTCGCCGTCGAAGGCCTCTGCCGTCGCCTCCGGGTTCTTCCAGTACTCGCGGAACACGTTGATGCCCTTGACCTGGATCTCGCCGTCGTCCGCGACGCGGACGCTCACGCCCGGAAGCGCGGGGCCGACCGTTCCGACCTTGATCCTGTCGGGAAGGTTCACCGTGGCCGGCGCCGTGGTCTCGGTGAGGCCGTAACCCTCCATGATCGTGATGCCGAGGCTGCGGAAGAAGTGGCCGAGGCGCGGACCCAGGGGAGCGGATCCCGAGACGGCGTACTCGACCTTGCCGCCCATCAGGGCGCGCATCTTCGAGAACACGAGCTTGTCGAACAGCTTGAACTTCAGTTCGAGCGCGAGGCCGACCTTCTCGCCCTCCTGCTGACGACGAGAACGCTCGATCGCGGCTGCCGCGGCGGCGCGGAAGATCCGCCCCTTGCCACCCGTCTCGGCCTTCTGCTCGGCCGCGTTGTAGACCTTCTCGAACACGCGCGGCACCGCGAGGAGCAGTGTGGGCTTGAACGTGCCCAGCACGTTGATGAGGTTCTTCGTGTTGGGCTCGTGGCCGGTGCGCACGCCGGCGTGGATGTACAGCACCGACATGAAGCGCGCGAAGACGTGGGCCGTGGTGATGAACAGGATGGTCGACGCGTCCGGGCGGTACACGATGTCGCGCAGCGACTCCGCGGCGTTGCGGGTCAGCTCGACGAAGTTGCCATGGGTGAGGACGCAGCCCTTGGGTCGTCCCGTGGAGCCCGAGGTGTAGATGAGCGTCGCGATGTCCGACGACTTCGCGATCCGGCGCCGACGCTCGATCTCGGCGTCGTCGACCGCTGCGCCCTGTTCGGCAAGCGAAGCGAGCGCGCCCTCGTCCATGCGCCAGGTCGCCCGCACCAGGGGCAGCTCGTCTCGGACCGACTGGAAGCTCTCGAAGTGCGCGGCGGTCTCCGTCAGCAGCGCCACGGCGCCCGAATCGGAGAGGATCCACTGGATCTGCGAGGGGGAGCTGGTCTCGTAGACGGGCACCATCACGATGCCGGCGTAGTGCAGGGCGAAGTCGACGAGCGTCCACTCGTACGTCGTCTTGGCGAGGAAGCCGATCTTCTCGCCCGGCTGCAGGCCGGCCGCGACGAATCCCTTGGCCAGCGCGATCACCTGCCGCTCGAATTCCCCGGCCGTGACGTCGCGCCAGCCATCGCCCTCAGGAATGCCGAAGATCACCCGGTCCGGGGTGGTGCGGGCACGCTCGACAAGCAGGTCGGCGATGTTGGCATCGGGGTCGGCGGGGACGATCGCGGGGGTCGAGTACTCGATCACGGCAGCTCCTTCGGTACCGGAAGTGGTATCCCAGGATTCTGGGACGGGGGACGGCTTCGATCGATTCTAGACGCCCCCTAGAATCTCAAGGTGTTCTACTGGCTGATGAAGTACATCGTGGTCGGGCCGATCGCGAAGGCGATCTTCCGTCCCTGGATCGTCGGCGCCGAGAACATTCCGGCCACGGGGCCCGCCATCCTGGCCAGCAACCACCTGTCGGTCTCCGACTCGATCTTCCTGCCGCTCGTCATCGAGCGCCCGATGACCTTCCTCGCGAAGGCGGAGTACTTCACGGGCAGGGGGCTGAAGGGCTGGGCCACCAAGTGGTTCATGAAGGGCACGGGACAGATCCCGATCGACCGATCGGGCGGCTCCGCGTCGGAGGCCGCCCTCAACACCGCGCTCCAGGTGCTGGGCCGGGGGAGCCTGCTCGGCATCTACCCCGAGGGCACGCGCAGCCCGGACGGCCTGCTGTACCGCGGTCGCACGGGGATCGCGCGCATGGCCCTCGAGGCCAAGGTGCCGGTCGTTCCCGTCGTCATGGTCGACACCGACACCATGATGCCGATCGGCACGACCATCCCGCGCGTCGTACGCGTCGGCATCGTGATCGGAGAGCCGCTCGACTTCACCCGCTACGAGGGCATGGAGAACGATCGCTACATCCTGCGCTCGGTCACCGACGAGATCATGATCGCGCTGCAGCAGCTGGGTCAGCAGCGGTACAGCGACGTCTACGCCTCTTCGGTGAAGAAGCGGCGCGCAGCGCAGAGCGAGCCGGCGCCGGTCGAGGCGATCGCGGAGGAACCGGCCGTCGTAGCGGACTGACACACGGTCTCGAGCGCCTCTCCGGCGGCATTAGCATCGAAGGATGCAGCACACCGACGCTCTGGACGCCTGGCGATCGCTTCCGATCAAGCAGCAGCCGGAGTGGTCGGACTATTCGGAGGTCGAGCGCGTCTCGGCCGAGCTCGCCCAGCAGCCCCCGCTCGTGTTCGCGGGCGAGGTCGACAGCCTGAAGGCCCGTCTCGCGCAGGCGGCGGCGGGCCAGGCGTTTCTGCTGCAGGGCGGCGACTGCGCCGAGACGTTCGCCGGAGCCACGGCCGACAAGATCCGCAATCGGGTCAAGACGCTCCTGCAGATGGCGGTCGTGCTGACCTACGGGGCGTCCATGCCCGTGATCAAGATGGGCAGGATGGCGGGCCAGTTCGCCAAGCCGCGGTCGAGCGACACCGAGACCCGGGGCGATGTCACGCTGCCGGCGTACCGCGGCGACATCGTCAACGGCTACGACTTCACAGCGGCGTCGCGCCGACCCGACCCGGAGCGTCTGCTCAAGGGCTACCACACGGCCGCGTCGACGCTGAACCTGATCCGGGCGTTCACGCAGGGAGGCTTCGCCGACCTGCGCGAGGTGCACTCATGGAACAAGGGCTTCGCCGAGAACCCCGCCAACCAGCGCTACGAGGGCCTCGCGGGCGAGATCGACCGTGCGATCAAGTTCATGGAGGCGGCGGGCGCCGACTTCGACGAGCTGCGCCGCGTCGAGTTCTACACGGGACACGAGGGCCTGCTGATGGACTACGAGCGCCCCCTGACCCGCATCGACTCGCGCACCGACACCCCGTACAACACGTCGGCGCACTTCCTGTGGATCGGGGAGCGCACGCGGGACCTCGACGGCGCGCACGTCGACTACTTCTCGCGCATCCGCAACCCCATCGGCGTCAAGCTGGGCCCCACCACGACGCCGGAGACTGCCCTGGCGCTGATCGACAAGCTCGACCCCGAGCGCGAGCCTGGACGCCTCACCTTCATCACGCGCATGGGCGCGGGGAAGATCCGCGACGCGCTGCCTCCGCTGCTGGAGGCCGTCAAGGAGTCCGGCGCCCTGCCCCTGTGGGTCACCGACCCCATGCACGGCAACGGCATCACCACACCCACCGGCTACAAGACGCGTCGCTTCGACGATGTGGTCGACGAGGTGCGCGGGTTCTTCGAGGCGCATCGAGCGGTCGGCACGTACCCGGGCGGCATCCACGTCGAGCTCACGGGCGACGACGTGACCGAGTGCCTCGGCGGCTCCGAGCAGATCGATGAGGCCACGCTCGCGACCCGCTACGAGTCGCTGTGCGACCCGCGCCTGAACCACATGCAGTCGCTCGAGCTCGCGTTCCTCGTGGCCGAGGAGCTCGAGAAGCGCTAGTCGTCGCCCGCCACGACCGGTCGGCCGCGCCTCGGTCGGCCGGCACGCCCTCGGGCCGGGCTCCAGGCTCAGCCCGCGAAGCAGCCGAAGTCGAAGAACGGCACAGTGAACGTGACCGTCACGACGGTTCCGGGAGCCCGACGCTGGTCGGCCGCGGGGTCCGTGCCCTGCGCGGTCACGCAGTCGTTGCGCACATTGTCGTAGCGGTCGTCATAGGCGACCTCGAAGCCCGCGTCGCGGATGGTGGAAACCGCCTCGTCCCGGTGCATCCCGACGACGTTCGGAACGGTGGGCATCGGGCCGAGCGACCGGACGAGGGTCGCCGCGTCGCCGGGACGCCAGTTGCCCTCGGTGCCGCGCGGTGCGAGCCCGATGGCGTGATCGGCGGGCACCGAGTCGCTGTAGTCATCGGCCAGGGTCACGGCGAGCCCGGCATCCGAGAGGATCTGCTGCGCCTCGCCGATGGGCCTGCCGGCGACGTCGGGCAGAGGTCCGAGCGAGCTCACGATCGTGATGGCGTCACCGGGCCGCCAGTGTCCCTCCTCGGCGCGCGGCTCGATGCGCACGACCGTCTCGGCGGGGACGTCGGCCGTGTACTCCTCGGCGACCGTCACGTCGAGCCGTGCATCCTCCAGCAGCTGCCGCGCCTCGTCGGTCGGCTTTCCCGCGACGTCGGGCAGCGGGCCGAGCGAGACGATGAAGTCCGCTGCGTCGCCCTCGTGCACCGTGCAGCCGGTGAAGCACTCGACGCGCTCCTCGGTCCCCTGGGGGAGGATGTCCAGACCGATGACCTGGTCGGCCGGCGCGTCGGTGTAGAGCAGCAGGTTCTGCGCATCGTCATACGCGATGAAGACCTCGTCCAGGACCTGCTTCGCCTCGTCCAGCGTCATGCCCTCGAACGAGCCCAGCGTGGCCTCCGCCGGACCGGTGGAGATCACGACGGCGACCTCGCTGCCCTTGTCGACGGCCGCGCCGATCTCCGGGTCGGTGCGGATGGTCTGCCCCGCCGGCACGTGCGGACTGTCGTCGGACGTCTCCACAGCGACGAGCTCCGCGCCCGCGAGCTGCTCCCGCGCCTCGGCGAAGGTCATGCCCGCCACGTCCGGAACGGTCACCTGCGAGCCCGGCCCCGAGCCGAACCACCACCCGACCGCGCCGGCCGCGGCCGCGAGCAGCAGCACGAGGGTCAGCAGGAGGCCACCGCGACGGCGGCGCTCGTCCATGCGTCTGCGCAGGAGCGACGCGTTGTCCGGAGGATCGGCCGGCCCGGTCTGGTCGATCTCTCCCGTGATCTCGCCCGTGGTCGGAAGCAGGCCGGGCAGCACCTTGGTCGCCCCGCCCGTCGCGGTCTCGGCGGGCAGCACGCGCGTCTCGAAGCCGGGAGAAGCCCGCGTCGGCAGGGGAGAGATCCCGAGCTCCCGCTCGATCTCGTGCAGGCGGTCCAGCATCTCCTGCGCGTCAGCGGGACGCTCGTCGGGATCCTTCTCCGTCGCCCAGAGCACCAGCTCGTCGAGCTGCTCGGGCACACCCGGGTTCTTCACGCTCGGTCGCGGCACGGACTCGGTCGCGTGCTGGAACGCGATCTGCATCGGCTGCTCGCCCTTGTACGGCTGCTCGCCGGCGAGCATCTCGTACAGCAGGATGCCGAGGGCGTAGATGTCGCTGCGGGCGTCGGCCGTGCCGCGCGTCACGAGCTCGGGCGCGAGATACGCGATCGTGCCGAGCAGCTGCGCACCGGTCGCGGTGTTCGCGGACGACGCGCGTGCCAGTCCGAAGTCGCCGATCTTGATGCGGCCGTCCTCCGCCAGCAGCACGTTCTCCGGCTTGACGTCGCGATGGATCAGACCGGCGCGGTGCGCGGCGGCGAGGCCGGACAGCACGGCGTCCATGATGGTGATGGTCTGGGTGACGGTCAGCCGGCGCTGCTCCTTGAGCAGCTCACGCAGCGTGATGCCCGGCAGGTACTCCATCACCAGATAGGCGAGCTCGCCGTCCTGGCCCTGGTCGAAGACGTTGACCACATGAGGGTCGGAGAGGCGCGCCGCCGAACGCGCCTCCTGGATGAAACGGCTCTGGAACACGGAGTCGTCGCTGAGGTGACCGTGCATCACCTTGAGGGCGACGCGACGCTCGAGCCGCAGGTCGGTCGCGACGTAGACCGTTGCCATCCCGCCTCGCGCGATGCGGGCGCGCACGCGGTAGCGACCGTCGACAAGCCGCCCGATGAGGGGATCGACCTGCTGACTCGTGCTCACGTGTGAATTCTACGTTCGGGGCCCCTGAGAGCCCGGCAACGGCGCACCCGCGCGACTGGCGGCGCGGATCAGCCCAGCTGCTTGAGCCAGCCGTACGCCGCGGTCTCCCACTGGCCGTACCGGTTGGGGAACGCCGAGATCTGCACCGCCTGGGCGGCGTCGGTGAACGCCATCTTCTCCCAGCCCTTGATGTCGTACAGGCCGCGGGTCTTGCCGCGGTTCGGGTTCTGCGCCCCGCCGAAGAAGACGCGCGTCGACCGCACGCGGTCGCGGATCTGCTCGGGCGTGCCCCAGCCCGCGCTCGGTCGCTGCTGGAACATGCCCAGGGAGTCGCGGTCGCCATAGTTCAGGTTGCGGATGCCCGACTCGACCATGGCGGTCGCCAGCGCGATCGCGATCGCGCGGTCTGAGGCGCCGATCTCACGCCCCACCTGGATGATGAGGCGCGCGTTCTCGGTCTGCTGCGCGTCGAGGACGGCCGAGCGCTGGATGCGCGGGTCCTCCTGCGCGGCGGCCGGGGCGGCAGCGGGCGCCGGAGCGGCGGCGGTGAGCTTCAGCTTCTGGCCGGGGTAGATGATCGCGCCCTCGGAGAGGCCGTTCGCCTTGAGGATCGTCGCCACGCTGATGCCGTTCTTGTTGGCGATGGCCCAGAGCGTGTCGCCGGCCCTGACCTCATGCGTCTTCCCGCCGACCGATGCCGGAGCGGACGCAGGGGCCGGGGCCGGTGCTGCGACGGACGCGGGAGCCGGCTTGGCCGTGGAGGTGCCGGAGAGCTTGAGCTTCTGTCCTGGGAAGATCGTGGCCACCGAGTCGAGCCCATTGGCCTTGATGACGGCGGCGACAGTGGTGCCATGCTTCTGCGCGATGCCCCATACGGTGTCGCCGGCCTTGACCGTGTAGGTGCCGGCGGTCGAGGCGGCCGGTGCCGCCGGCTTCGTCGCCGGAGCCGACGTGCCCGCGGGGGCCGCTGATGCCGCGGCGGGCTTGGCGGCCGAGCCGGAGAGCGTGAGCTTCTGTCCGGGGTAGATCAGAGCGGAGGAGCTGAGCCCGTTGGCGCGCAGCACCGCCTCCACGGTCGTGCCGTTGCGGTGCGCGATGCCCCACACGGTGTCGCCCGCCTTGACGGTGTACACCGCTGCGGACGGCGTGGGGGCCGACGCCGGGGCTGCGGCGGCCGCGGTGCGCGAGGCGCCGGGAACCAGGCGCAGCACCTGCCCCGGGTAGATCGTGCTCGACCAGCTGAGGTTGTTCCACGTCAGCACGTCGACGGTCCGCAGTCCCGCCCGGATCGCGATGCGCGTGACGGTGTCGCCGGGCTGGACGACATGCGTCGTCGGGCGCGCCGCGCTGCGCACCGACGCCTCGACCCGGGGGGTCGGCGCCGCGGCGATCGCGTTTGCCCCGCGCACCGCTCCGAAGGCGTCGGTCGGGGCCTGTCCCTCGCGCAGGCCGTCGCGCATCTTCACCTCGGCCGCCGCCGCGGGCGTCGCGCCGAGCGACAGCGCGATCGACCCCGCGATCGCCACCGGGACGGTGGTGAGCAGCGAGCGCATCGGCTGGTTGGCGCGGGCGTGGCTGGCGCGTGCGGGAAGGCGTCGGTGCACGGGTGTTCCCCTCGGAGTGGATTTCTGCCGAAATCTCGGCTCCAGAAACCGTGTCATGGAAGTGAAATCGTGTCAACCAGTGGTATCGGAAGTGGCTTGCGTTGCCACCGGTGCCAAAGAGATGCAAGTAACAGATGTTACGGGTGTGACAGGAGGGGTCCGGTCGTCGCGGGCATCGGGTGCGCCCGCGGCGCGCGGATGCCCGCGGCGGCGCACGGATGAGATAGTGGCTGGGTGACCGCGCACGACTCGCACTCCGAGAACCAGACCCCGCAGGACGCCGCCGCAGCGGTGAAGACGGATTGGCTGGCGATCCCCGACGTGGCCGAGCTGCTGGGGGAGACGCCTGGGCGCGTGCGGCGTCTGCTCGACGAACGGGCGCTCGTGGGCTCTCGACGCGATGGGGTGTTCAGGATCCCCTCCGTCTTCTTTCTCGACGGCAGCGTGCTGTCGTCGCTGCGCGGCACCGTGATCGTGCTCCAGGACGCCGGCTTCAGCGACGACGAGGCCATCGACTGGCTGCTGAGCCCCGAGGAGACCATCGGGATGGCGCCGATCGAGGCGCTGCGCTCCGGCCGCAAGGCGGAGGTGCGCCGCGTCGCGCAGACGCTCGCCTGAGCCGCGGTTCGCGGGCGTGGGGTGAAGACCCGTCAGGACCTGCGCTCGATCGCGGCGCGGGCCAGCGCTCGCAGCTCGCTCTCGGCCTCGCCGTCGAGCCGCGCCTGGGCGAGCGCACGCTCGGCCTCAGCCGCGTAGCCCGAGATCAGTTCCTCCACACGCGCCAGTGCGCCGGATGACCGGATGGTCTCACGCAGCTCCGCGACGTCGTCGGCGTCGAGCGCCGGATCTCCGAGCAGGGAGTCGATCCTGGCTCGCTCCGCCGGTGCCGCCGCGGTGCGCGCGAACGCGACCAACGCGGTGCGCTTGCCTTCGCGCAGGTCGTCTCCTGCGGGCTTGCCGGTCACCGCCTCGTCGCCGAACACGCCGAGCACGTCGTCGCGCAGCTGGAACGCCATGCCCAGGGGATGCCCGAACGCGCGCAGCGTCTCGAGCTGCGCGGCATCCGCACCCGCGAGGGCTGCGCCGATCACGAGCGGCTGCTGCACGCTGTACCGGGCCGACTTGTACGATGCGACGCGCAGGGCGCGCTCGGCATGGGCGTCGTCCTCGGCCGTGCTCCAGGCCGACTCCTCGGCGATATCGAGGAACTGCCCGACGGTCACGTCGCGGCGCATGCGCGCGTATTCCGTCCGGGCCGAGTGCGCCGCAGCGGGATCGGGCAGCGCTGCCAGCGACTCCTCGAGCAGATCGTCGCTCCACGCCACCAGCAGATCCCCCAGCAGCACCGATCCCGACCGGCCGAACGCCTCGCCGTCCCCCGCCCATCCGGCGTCGCGATGACTGGCCTGCAGGGCTCGATGCGCCGACGGATTGCCGCGTCGGGTGTCGGAGTTGTCGATCAGGTCGTCGTGCACGAGGGCGGCGGCCTGGAAGACCTCGAGTGCGGCGCATGCGCCGATCACGGCGCCCGTGTCGGGCGCGTCGGCCGGGTCGGCCCCTCGAGAGCCGCGCCAGCCCCACCAGCAGAACCGGGCCCGCAGGCGCTTGCCGCCGCGCAGGCTGGCCGCTGCCTGACGGGTGAAGAGCAGGGCTTCAGAGCCCAGCTCCTCGGCCTCCGCGAGTCGAAGCGACGTGAAGCTATCGAGTCGCTGGGAGATCGCTTCGACCAGGGGTACGGAGGGCGCCACGGGCCTAGCCTAGTTCTCCGGCTCGAAGCTAGACTGGAGCCCAGCCACACCCAAGGGGGACACGATGCCACTCTCCGAGCAGGAGCAGCGTCTGCTGGACGAGATGGAACGCCATCTCATGCAGAACGACGCAGATGTCGTGAGCGCGCCCGCTGGCGCTCAGGTGCTGAGCTATCGCAATCTCATCATCGGCGCGGTCCTCGTGCTGGCCGGCCTGGGTGCTGTGATCGCTGGGATCGCACTGTGGCGCACCAACCTTCCCCTCGGTCTCATCCTCGGCGTCGCGGGCTTCGCCGCCATGGTGGGGGGCGTCGTCCTCGCCGTGACGCCGGTCAAGGGGGGCGCCGCCGCTCCGCGTCAGGGCCGCAGCGCCACACCCTCGGGTGCGTCGCGCCAGGCGAGCTTCATGGACCGCATGAACGAGCGCTGGGATCGCCGGCAGAACGGCGACGGCTAGCCCTCCACTTCTTCCCACAAGAGCGTCGACCTTCGGGTCGGCGCTTTTTTCGTGTCCGGATCCGCCGGTGAGTCGGGTCCCGGCTGAGGAAGTCGAGGAATCTCCTCCACCGCGCTCCACCCGATACGTCCGTGAGATTTCGCGGGACACGCGCCGAACATCGAGTCAGGTATATCGGTTGAGCCCTAGACAGTGGAGAGAAGTGGAGTAAAGTGGGGGCATCCTCGGGATTGGCCGGACGAAGGGGGTGAAGGCTGATGCTGTTGGGCACTCATACCCCCAAGCTCGACGACAAAGGCCGCGTCATCCTCCCCGCGAAGTTCCGGGAGGAGCTCGCGGGCGGCGTCGTGGTCACCCGAGGTCAGGAGCGATGCCTGTACGTGTTCAGCACGGCTGAGTTCGAACAGGTCCACGAGCGGGTCCGTCAAGCCCCGCTCAGCAACAAGCAGGCGCGTGACTTCCTGCGCATGTTCCTGTCCGGAGCGAGCGCCGAGACCCCTGACGGCCAGAACCGGATCACGATCCCGCAGCACCTGCGCACGTACGCCGGGCTCGAGAAGGAACTCGTCGTGACGGGAGTCGGAGCACACGCGGAGATCTGGGACGCGGCGGCATGGAACGCGTATCTGGAGAGCAACGAAGAGAGCTACTCGGAGATGGAGCAGGAGGTGATCCCGGGACTGTTCTGAGTCGACCCCCCGGTTGCGACCCCCACCCGCGGCCCTGGCGCACTTCCCCGGTGCCAGGTCGAGCGGATGGGGATCGGAGCCGGGGGAGCGCCTCTCGGATCACCGCATCGACGGCCCCGACGCATCATGAACCTGCGCGACATCCACATCCCCGTCATGCTCGACCGCTGCGTCGAGCTGCTCGGTCCGGCCCTGCAGCAGGCCACGGCCGGCGGCAGAAGCGCCGTCTACGTCGACGGCACCCTCGGCATGGGCGGGCACTCGGAGGCGTTCCTCGAGCGCTTCCCCGAGATCCGCCAGGTGGGTCTCGACCGCGACCCCGATGCACTGCGGATCGCCGGGGAGCGCCTGGCTCCGTTCGCCGACCGCATCTCGCTGGTCCACACCGTGTACGACGGCATCGCCGAAGCGCTTGCGGCATCCGGACACGACCACGCGGACGCGATCCTGTACGACCTGGGTGTCTCGTCTCTGCAGCTCGACGAGGCGGAGCGCGGCTTCGCGTACGCGCAGGACGCCCCGCTCGACATGCGGATGGATCCGACGCAGGGTATGACCGCCGCGGACGTCGTGGCGACCTACGGCGAGGGCGACCTGCGCCGCATCTTCGAGCGATACGGCGAGGAGAAGCTCGCAGGCCGATATGCGCGAGCGATCATCGCGGCGCGACAGACCGGCGCGATCACGCGATCCGGGCAGCTCGTCGACATCCTGCAGGCGGCCACTCCGGGGGCGCTGAAGAACGCCGGTCATCCCGCCAAGCGCGTGTTCCAGGCGCTGCGCATCGAGGTGAACGGGGAGCTCGCCGCGCTCGAGCGGGCGATCCCCGCCGCGCTCGCCACGCTCGCCGTCGGCGGCCGGCTCGTCGTGCTGTCGTACCAGTCGCTCGAGGACCGCTTCGTGAAGCGGCTCTTCGCCGAGGCGACGACGTCCACGGCGCCCGCGGGGCTGCCGTTCGAGCTGCCCGAGCATGCGCCGCAGTTCCGTCTGCTGGTCAAGGGGGCCGAGCTGGCGAGCGACGAGGAAGCGGCGCGCAACCCCCGGGCCAAGCCCGTGCGCCTGCGCGCGATCGAAAGAGTGAGGGAGGCGGCATGAGTCTCGCGAACACGGCGCTGCCCGCCGTCGTCCCTGAGCCCCGACCGGAACCGGCGCGCGCCCCGCGCCGGCGGCTGCACGCTCTGCCGACGCCCTCGCCGCGACGACGGCCGAAGCTCGGCTACGCGGTCGTGGCCTTCGCCGGTGCCGTGGCGATCGCCGTGGCGCAGATGAGCCTGTCAGTGCTCACGACTCAGACGTCGTATGAGATCGCGGCCCTCGATCAGGAGCGCCGCACGGCGACCCTGCAGGCGCAGGAGCTGCGGGACGAGGTCGCGGGCCTCAGCTCGCCCCAGTACCTCGCGGCCAACGCCGCCGCACTCGGCATGGTCATCGACGCCTCGCCGAGCTTCCTCCGGCTCAGCGACGGCCGGATCATCGGCGAGGGCGCGGCGGCCGGCACGGCGTCGACCGTCGACGCCGCCCGTCGGGGCGCCGTCGCCAACGCGCTGCTGGACAAGCGTCCCCTCACGACCGACCCGGACGCCACGCTCGATGGCAAGAAGGCCGAGAAGAAGCCCGCTGCCGAGAAGGCCGAACCCGAGCCCGCGCTTCCGCCGGCGCTCACCGAGGGCCTTCCGAGTCCGACCACCCGCTGACGACTCCGGCCTTCCCGGCTCCGCCATCCGCGTATCCACCCTCCGCACACCGGCCACCCGCACACCCGCCATCCGCACCCTCGACCCGACGACCGAAGCAGGGGAGTCCGATGAATCCGATCGCGAAGCGCTCATCGCGTCGCCGCACGATGATCGCGGCGTCCGCCGTGCTGATCGTGCTGAGCGGCTTCGTCGTGCGACTGGTCGACATCCAGGTGGTGCACGCGGAGGAGCACGTCGCGGACTCGATCAGCACGGGCAACATGACGGGCAGCGAGACGCTGTACGGCGCCCGGGGGCCCATCGTCGACGCCGAGGGCGTCGTGATGGCGAGCACGACGATGCGTTACGACGTGGCGATCGACCCCACCCTGGTCGGCGACATCGAGCGCACGGCGGATGACGGCACGGAGTACGTGCAGACCTGGGACGAGCAGGCGTCGCTGATCGCGCAGATCCTCGGCATGGACGCCGCGGAGATCATGCAGATCGTGGCCAACAAGCGGGCGAACGAGCCCGAGTCGCAGTGGGCGCAATTGGCGCAGAGCGTGTCCACGGCCCAATACCAGGCGCTGCGCGATCTCGAGGTGCCGTACCTCACCTACACGTCGCAGCCGTCACGGGCCTATCCGAACGGGGCCGTGGCCGGCAACCTGATCGGCTTCGAATCGAGCGACGGCGAGGCGCTCGCGGGCATCGAGCGGATCGAGGACTCGTGCCTCGAGGCGAAGGACGGCAAGGAGACCTTCGTCCGCGGCGGCGCGAACGGCATCCGGATCCCCGGATCGGAGAAGGTCACCCCGGCGGTCGACGGCGGTGAGGTGCAGCTGACCATCGACTCGGATCTGCAGTGGTACATGGAGCAGATGATCGCCGAGGAGACCCAGAACCAGCGCGCCGTGGCGGGCACGGTGACCGTGGTCGACGTGCACACCGGCGAGATCCGGGCGGCCGCGCAGTACCCCTCCATGGACCCCAACGACGTCGCGGCCACCGATCCCGACTACCGCGGTTCGCTCATCTTCGGAACGGTCTTCGAGCCGGGGTCGACCTTCAAGCCGATCACGGCGTCGATGCTGCTCGAGGAGGGCGTCGCGACGCCCATGACCACGACGACGGCGAGGGGATTCGAGGAGTTCCCGAACGGGGCGCGCATCGGCGACTCGTTCCCGCACGGCCAGTACACCTATACGTTGGCCGGCGCGCTGATCGACTCGTCCAATGTCGCGCTGTCGAAGTTCGGCGAGCTGCTGCCCGACGAGAAGCGCTACGAGTGGCTCAAGCGCTTCGGCATCGGCGGCGGGCCGGTCGTCGGGTTCTACGGCGAGGAGAGCGGCTGGATCCGCTCACCCGACACCTGGGACAACCAGACCCACTACGCCACGACCTTCGGCCAGGGCTTCACCGCCACCGTGCCCCAGGTCATCAGCGCCTATCAGACCATCGCGAACGGCGGCGTCAAGGTGCCGCTGAGCCTGATCGCGTCGTGCACGACGCCCGACGGCGAGGTGCGCGAGGCCGAGAAGGGCGAGCCGGAGCGCATCATCAGCGAGGACACGGCCGAGCAGGTGCGCCTGATGCTCGAGAACGTCGGCTTCCAGGGGCCCGTCGCCGAGCAGATCAAGGTGCCCGGCTACAGCATCGCGGCGAAGACCGGCACGGCGCAGAAGACGAACGGGAACGGCGGCTACAAGGCCGGCCTGTACTTCACGAGCATCGTCGGCTTCGCGCCCGCCGACGATCCGCAGTACGTCGTCATGATTACTCTCGACGAACCGAAGCGGGTAACCTCGTCTGCGGCCACGGCGCCCGCCCTGCAGAAGGCGATGAACCACGTGATGAAGGAATATCGCGTCATGCCGGGGCCCACGGAGCCCGAGACCCTGCTCCCCAAGTTCAAGTGATGCGCGCCCGCCGTCGGCACGACGGGCGCGTGCGCGTCACGGAGGTACACGTCCGCATGACCGGCACCCCTTTCACGATCGCGTCCCGCACGGTCGCGTCTCGCACGATCGCGACGCGCATCATCGCGCGCATGACGGAGGACCGCGCATGATCGCGCTCTCGCTGTCGGAGATCGCCGACGTCGTCGGCGGCGAGCTGCGCCTGCACGGCGCGGACACGCCCGAGACCGTCGTGTCCGGGGCCGTCGACACCGATTCGCGCAACATGACGCCGGGCGCCATCTTCGTCGCCAAGCCGGGCGAGGCCACCGACGGACACCTGTTCGTCGGCAAGGCGGTCGAGGCCGGGGCCGTGCTCGCGCTCGTCGAACGGGCCGTCGACGAGCCCGTCACGCAGATCGTCGTGCCGGATGTCCTGCTCGCCATCGCAGACCTGGCGCGCGAGGTCGTCGCCCGCGTGCGCGCGGGCGGGGAGCTGCAGATCGTCGGCATCACGGGATCCAACGGCAAGACGACCACGAAGAACATGCTCGCGACCATCCTGCGTCCCGAGGGCGCGACGGTCGCACCGGTCGGGTCATACAACAACGCCGTCGGCGCGCCGTTGACGATGCTGCGCGTGACACACGACACGCGGTACCTGGTGTGCGAGTTCGGCGCCGACGCGCACGGGCAGATCGCGCGCCTGGCAGGGCTCGTCACGCCGGACGTGGGCGTGGTCCTGATGGTCGGAATGGCCCATGCGGGCGGCTTCGGAGGCATCGAGGCGACGGTGAAGGCCAAGTCGGAGCTCGTCGCCGCGGTGCGGCCGGGCGGTGTCGCGGTGCTGAACGCCGACGATCCTCGCGTGGCCGGGATGTCGGCGATCGCGCAGGAGCGCGGGCTCGCCGTGCGATGGTTCGGCGAGGCCGATGCCGCGGGGGTGCGCTCGTCCGACCTGCGCGTCACGGCGTCGGGCACCGACGCGACCGTGTCGATCGACGGGCGCACGCTGCCCCTGCATCTGCAGGTTCTCGGGGCGCACCATGTCAAGAACGCTCTGGCGGCGATCGCCGCCGCCACCGCGCTCGGCGTCTCGCCGCACGCGGCCGTGGAGCGCATCGGAACCGTCGAGCTGGCCGAGCGCTGGCGCATGCAGGTGATGGGCTCCGACCGTGTGCGCATCATCAACGACGCGTACAACGCCAGCCCCGACTCGATGGCGGCCGCCCTGCGCACGCTCGCGCAGATCACCGGCCCGGGCGAGCGCATGGTGGCCGTGCTGGGCGCCATGAGCGAGCTGGGGGAGTACGCGCACGAGGAGCACGCCAAGATCGGTCTGCTCGCCGTGCGCCTGCGCATCCCGCGCATCGTCGTCGTGGGGCAGGAGGCGCGCAGTCTGTACCTCGCGGCCGTCGCGGAGGGCTCCTGGAGCGACGAGGCCGTGTTCTTCGCCGACGCCGAGGAAGCCTTCGAGTACCTGAAGGGCGAACTCCGCGACGGCGACCGGGTGCTCGTGAAGTCGTCGAACTCGGCCGGGCTCCGGTTCCTCGGCGATCGTCTGGGAGAATCGTTCTCGTGAGATCACTCCTGACCGCAGCGGCGATCTCGCTGTCATTCTCGCTCTTCCTCACGCCCGTGTTCCTGCGGCTGTTCCGCCGCTGGGGCTGGGCGCAGCCGATCCGCGTGGCAAGCGCCAAGATGCTCGCTCCCGACCACGAGGTCAAGCGCGGCACTCCCACGATGGGCGGCACGATCTTCATCGTCGGCACGGTGATCGGCTACCTGATCGGGTGCTTCGCCGGGGGCAACCCGCCCACGCCGTCCGGCTGGCTCGTGATCTGGCTGATGCTGTCGTTCGGCGCGGTCGGATTCATCGACGACTTCTTGAAGGTCAAGCAGAACCACTACGACGGGCTCAGCGGCTGGCGCAAGATCGCCGGCCAGGTCATCGCCGTCGTGCCCTTCGGCATCGCGGCCCTCAACTTCGAGAACGCCTACGGAGAGTCGCCCGGCACGGGATTCGTGTCGCTGTTCCGCGACATCCCCGTGCTGTCGTTCATGGCGCTCGGCCCCGTGCTGGGCTGGTTGCTGTACCTGGCGTGGTTGTCGCTGCTGGGCACCGGCTTCTCGAACAGCGTGAACCTGACCGACGGACTCGACGGGCTGGCCGCCGGCGCGGGCGTGTTCGTGGTGGGCGCGTACAGCCTCATCGCGTTCTGGCAGTTCAACCAGGCCTGCACGCGCGTCGTCCTCGAGCCCGAGCTGCTGGGCGCCTGCTACAGCACGCGCGATCCGCTGGACCTCGCGATCGTGTCGGCGGCACTCGTCGGCGGCCTCGTGGGCTTCCTGTGGTGGAACGCGCCCAAGGCGCAGGTGTTCATGGGCGACGTGGGGTCGATGGCCATCGGCGGCGTGGTGACCGCGATGGCGGTCCTCACCCGCACCGAGCTGCTCGGCATCCTGATCGCCGGCCTGTTCGTGATCTCGTCGGGATCGGTCATCCTGCAGCGTCTGTACTTCAAGGCCACGCGCGGCAAACGGCTGTTCCTGATGAGCCCGATCCACCATCACTTCGAGATGCGCGGCTGGCCCGAGGTCACGATCGTCGCGCGGTTCTGGATCATCGCCGGCCTGCTGTCGGTCAGCGGCATCGGTCTCTTCTACGTGGAATGGCTCTCTCGCACATGACGGATCGCCTCAACGGGCTGACCAGCTGGAACGCCGACTGGAAGGGCCTGCGGGTCGCGGTGCTCGGCCTTGCGGCGACGGGGTTCTCGGTCGCGGACACGCTGACCGAGCTGGGCGCGGACGTGCTGGTGGTCACCGAGACGGCAGCCGAGGAGCACGCCAAGCTCGTGCCCGTGATCGGCGCGCGCCTGTGGCAGGGCGACCTGTCGCGCGTACCGGATGAGCTGCGCGAGTTCGCCCCCGAGGTCGTGGTGGCGTCGCCCGGCTTCCCGCCGTCGCACGCGGTGGTGTCGTGGGCGCGCGAGAGCGGCATCCCGCTCTGGGGCGACATCGAGCTCGCCTGGCGCGTGCGCGACAAGGTGCTGCGGCCCGACGGCACGCCGGCCGAGTGGGTGCTCATCACCGGCACGAACGGCAAGACCACGACCACGCGCCTCGCGGCCACCATGCTGGTCGAGGGCGGCCTGCGCGCCGCGCCGTGCGGCAACATCGGCGTGCCGATCCTCGACGCCGTGCGCGATCCGGCGGGTTTCGACGTGCTGGTGGTCGAGCTCTCCAGCCACCAGCTCTGGTACCTCGGGTTGAACGACGGACCGGGCTCGCCCGTGCCGCACGCCGCCGTGTGCCTGAACCTCGCGGACGACCACCTGCTGTGGCACGGCTCGTTCGAGGCGTACCGCGACGCGAAGGCGGTCGTGTACCGCCACACGAAGGTCGCCGCGGTCTACAACAAAGCCGACGAGCAGACCATGCACATGGTCGAGGACGCGGATGTCGTGGAGGGCGCGCGCGCGATCGGCTTCGACCTGGGGGTCCCGGGCCCGAGCGATCTCGGCGTCATCGAGGGCATCCTCGTCGACCGCGCGTTCCTCGAGGAGCGCCGCACCTCGGCGCTCGAGCTCACCACGGTGGAGGCGCTCGCGGAGCGGGGACTCGCGGCGCCGCACATCGTGGCGAACATCCTGGCGGCCGCCGCGCTCGCCCGGTCGCTCGACGTGCCCCCCGTCGCGGTGCGGACCGCCCTGGAGGGCTTCCGCCTCGACCCGCACCGCATCGAGGTCGTCGCCAGGCACCGCGGCGTGACCTGGGTGGACGACTCCAAGGCCACCAATCCGCACGCGGCGGCGTCGTCGCTGGCCGCCTACCCGGGTGCGGTGTGGATCGTGGGCGGCCAGCTGAAGGGCGTGGACATCGCCGAGCTCGTGGCCCAGCGTGGACCCGCCAGCCGTGCCGCGATCGTGATCGGCGTCGACCGCGCCGAGGTCGTCGCGGCGTTCGCGCGACACGCCCCGGGGGTGCCGGTCTTCGAGGTCGACCACGCACAGACTGAGAACGTCATGGGCCGGGCCGTCGAGCTGGCGGCCGGGGTCGCGCGAGAGGGCGACGTGGTGCTGCTGGCGCCCGCTGCCGCGTCGTTCGACCAGTTCACGGGCTACGACGACCGCGGCTCGCGATTCGCCGCCGCGGTGAGGGATTGGATCGAAGGGGGAGCGCAGCGTGAGCACGACGACGACGCGACCCCCGATGGGCGCTGATGGACGGGACCCGGGCGGCTCGTCGGGCGCTCTGACGGCCCGCGTCTCGCTGGGGCGCGTGTTCGCCCCCGTGCCGCTCGAGTTCCTGCTGGTGGCGTCGAGCGCGCTGCTGCTGACGGGCTTCGGCATCGTCATGGTCACGTCCGCGACCACAGCGACATCGCTGAGCGCGGGCAAGAGCCCGTACAACGACGGGATGCAGCAGGCGATCTTCGCTCTGCTCGGTGTGGCCGTCATGTTCGCCGCGAGCCGGCTGCCCGTGCGCTTCTTCCGGCGCATCGCGTGGGTGCTGCTGATCGTCGCCGTGCTCGTGCAGCTGCTGGTCTTCACGCCCCTGGGCTTCGAGTCGGGCGGCAACCGCAACTGGATCAACATCGGCGGGTTCTCTGCGCAGCCGTCCGAGCTGCTCAAGCTCGCGCTCGCGATCTGGGTCGCGGCGATCGTCTACCGCAAGCGCGACCTGCTGACCAGGATGATGCACGTCTACGTGCCGATCGTTCCCGTCGCGGGACTGGCGATCCTGACGGTGCTCGCAGGATCCGACCTCGGCACGTCGATGGTGCTCGTGCTGATCCTGCTCGGAACGCTGTTCTTCGGGGGAGTGCGCCTGCGATTCTTCGTTCCGCTCGTGGTGGTCGGGGCCGTCGCTGTGCTCCTGCTCGCCGTCAAGAGCCCGAACCGCATGCAGCGCATCATGAGCTTCATCGACCCGAACTGCGACTACCACGACGAGTGCTACCAGCCGCTCCACGGCATCTGGGGGCTCGCGAGCGGCGGCGTGTTCGGGGTGGGGCTCGGCAACTCGACCGAGAAGTACAGCTGGCTGCCGGCCATCGGCGACGACTACATCTTCGCGATCGTGGGCGAGGAAGTCGGCCTCATCGGCTGCGTGGTCGTGCTGGCGCTGTTCGGCGTGCTGGCCGTCGGCGCGTTCCGCGTGATCCGAGGATCGGACGACCTGTTCGTGAAAGTCGCCTCGGGTGGCATCATCGTCTGGATCCTCGGCCAGGCGCTCATCAACATCGGCGTCGTGCTGCGGGTGTTCCCGGTGCTCGGCGTGCCACTGCCGTTCATGTCTGCGGGCGGCAGCTCGTTGGTGTCAGTGCTCGCCGCCTGTGGTGTGCTGCTGGCCTTCAGCCGCTCGCTGCCGGCGCGCGCGCCGGCAGGTGCCGCTCGTAAGGCTGCCGCTGGTCGCCGCGCGAAGAGCGAGGGCACCCAGACCATCCCGCGCCGCACGACGCCGCCGGCACCGCCCGCGACGACGAGTCGGCCCCGCACGGGGAGAAAGAACAAGTGACGACGTATCTGCTCGCCGGCGGAGGCACTGCCGGACATGTGAACCCCCTGCTCGCCGTCGCCGACGGGCTTCGCCGACGTGACCCCCGCGCCGCCGTGCTGGTGCTCGGCACGCAGGAGGGCCTCGAGTCGCGTCTCGTGCCGGAACGCGGATACGAACTGCTGATCGTCGACAAGGTGCCCTTCCCGCGCCGCCCCGATCGCCAGGCCGCGGCCTTCCCCGTGCGGTTCCAGCGCGCCGTCGGACGCGTGCGCGGGTACATCCGGGATCGCGGCGTCGACGTGGTGGTGGGCTTCGGCGGCTACGCCGCCGCGCCGGCGTACGTGGCCGCGCGGCGCGAGGGGGTGCCGATCGTGGTGCACGAGGCCAATGCCCGTCCCGGGCTCGCGAACGTGCTGGGAGCCCGTCGGGCAGCCGGGGTCGGGGTGGCCTTCGCGGGCACTCCGCTTCGACACGGCGAGGTCGTCGGGATGCCGCTGCGTCCCGAGATCG
The DNA here is from genome assembly GCF_040302945.1 of Microbacterium sp. NPDC096154. NCBI lineage: Bacteria > Bacillati > Actinomycetota > Actinomycetes > Micrococcales > Microbacteriaceae > Microbacterium > Microbacterium sp. NPDC096154. The sequence continues at coordinate 105,192 of NZ_JBEOSM010000006.1, read as the reverse complement.
TCGGCATGGATCGCGCCGCTCTGCGTCCTGAGGCCGCTGCGCATTTCGGGCTCGACCCGGCGAAGAAGACCCTGCTGGCCTTCGGCGGATCGCTCGGCGCGCTGCGCATCAACGAGGCGCTGGCGGGAGCGTGGCGGGACGTCCTGGATGCCGGCTGGCAGCTGCTGCACATCACGGGTGAGCGCTCCGACCTCGAGGATCCGGGCGTGGCGGGCTACGCCGTGCGCCGCTACGTCGACCGGATGGATCTCGCGTTCGCGGTGGCCGACCTGATCGTCTCTCGCTCCGGCGCGTCGACCGTGAGCGAGATCGCGGCCCTCGGCATCCCCGCCGTGTACGTGCCGTACGCCGTGGGCAACGGCGAGCAGCGGCTCAACGCGTCCTCGTCGATCGCGGCGGGAGCGGCCATCCTGATCGACGATGCCGCGTTCACGGCGGACCGCGTGCGATCCGACGTGCTCCCGCTGCTGCGCGACGAAGGCCGGATCGCGGCGATGGCCGCCGCCGCCGAGGCCACGGGCACGCGTCACGGCACAGAGAACGTGATCGCGATGATCGACCGGGCGCTCGGTCGCACGTCCTGACCGCCGCCTGCGTCTCGGCGGGCCGGTGCCGGCGCGCCGTCGACTCCGCGCGCCGGGGGCTCGCTGTCGGCGCCCCGACCTACACTTGACCCGACATGATCAGACCCGACCTGAGCACCCCGATCCCCGACCACATCGGCGCCGCGCACTTCATCGGCATCGGCGGCTCCGGCATGTCCGGGCTCGCCCGCATGTTCCTGGCGGCGGGGGTGAAGGTGTCGGGGTCCGACCGCTCGGACAGCCAGAACCTTCGCGATCTGGAGGCGCTGGGCGCAACCGTGCATGTCGGGCACGACGCCGCCAACCTGGGCGACGCCGACACGGTCGTGTTCACGGGCGCGATCTGGCCCGAGAACCCGGAGTACCTGCTCGCGAGAGAGCGCGGCCTGCCCATCATCCACCGTTCGCAGGCGCTGCACTGGCTGATCGGCGGACGCCGTCTCGTGGCCGTCGCCGGTGCGCACGGCAAGACCACATCGACCGGCATGATCGTCACGGGTCTGCGCGGCCTGGGGGTTCAGCCGAGCTTCGTCAACGGCGGCGTGATCGCCGGGCTGGGGGTCTCGAGCGGCACCGGCTCCGACGACCTCTTCGTCATCGAGGCGGACGAGTCCGACGGCTCGTTCCTGCTCTATGACACGTCGATCGTGCTGATCACCAACGTCGACGCCGACCATCTCGACCACTACGGCTCCCACGAGGCCTTCGACCAGGCGTTCGTGCGCTTCGCGGATGCCGCGCGCGAGGCGGTCGTGATCTCTTCCGATGACGAGGGCGCCCGGCGGGTCGCTGCGGGCCTGAGTCACGACAACGTCGTGACGTTCGGTCAGGCGGAGGACGCCGACGTTCGGATCTCCGACATCGTGACCGACGGGCCCGTTTCGTTCACCCTGACCCACGGGGATCGCACCGCCTCGGCACGCCTCGCCGTGCCGGGGGCGCACAACGCGATCAACGCCGCCGGTGCCGTCGCCGTGCTCGTCTCGCTCGGCCACGACCTCGAATCCGCGCTCGAGGCCGTGAGTGCAGGGTTCGCCGGCACCCAGCGACGGTTCGAGCTGCACGGCGCGGAGCGGGGGGTCCGCGTCTACGACGACTACGCCCATCATCCGACCGAGGTGGCGGCGGCGCTGGCGGCCGCGCGCACGGTGGTCGGCGACGGGCGGATCATCGCGCTGCATCAGCCGCACACGTACTCGCGCACGCAGCTCATGGCGACGGAGTTCGCCCATGTGCTGGAGGAGTTCGCCGACCACACGGTCGTGCTCGACGTCTACGGGGCGCGGGAGGATCCCATTCCCGGTGTCACCGGCGAGCTGGTGAGCACCGCGTTCGACGATGCCGGCCGCGTGCACTTCGTCGCCGACTGGCAGGAGGCGGCAGACTACACCGCCTCGGTGGCGCGCGATGGCGACTACGTCATCACGCTGGGCTGCGGCAACGTGTACCAGATCATCCCGCAGGTGCTCGAGTCGCTGCGCGCGGGATCGCCGAGCACCGTGGGCGGAAGCCAGGGCGAAGGCGATGCGCTGAGCGAGCGCAGCGAGGCACCGTGAGGCGTCCGGGGCCGCTTCCTGCTCGCGAGCAGGAGCAGGCGGGAGATCCGCCGGGCCTCGCGCCGATCCACGATGAGCCGCGCCGCCGCGCACCGCTCATGCCGTTCCGACGCCGCGAGGTCGGCGCGGATCCCGCGGTGCAGCCCGCTCCGCGCGCCGAAGACGGCGCGGACGCCGACGAAGCCGACGCCTCGCAACGTGGAGCAGGATGGGCCGTCGTCTGGCGCGCGGCCCGCGCGCGGCGTCGTGCGCTGCGGTCGGAGATCCGGCGCTTCACGGCGCGCTCCCGTCGGCGCCGCACGATCTGGATCGTGTCGCTGTCGGCGCTTGTATTGCTGGTGCTCGGCAGCGTCGGTGCGGCGTACAGCCCGCTGTTCGCTGTGCAGCGCATCGCCGTGGTGGGTACTGAGACCCTGGACGATGGCGCAGTGCAGCAGGCGCTGTCGAGCCAGCTCGGCCGCCCGCTGCCGCTCGTGGATCACAGCGAGGTCAAGGCGGCGCTGGTCGGCTTCCCCCTGATCGAGACCTACGCGCTGGAGGCTCGTCCGCCGCATGACCTCGTGGTGCGCATCGTCGAGCGCACGCCGATCGGCGTCGTGCGCTCGGACGCCGGCTTCACCGTGGTCGACGCGGCCGGCGTCGCGCTCTCCACGAGCGAAGAGCAGCCCGAGGGCCAGCCCGTGATCGAGGCGAAGGGCGGCCTGGCCGCCCCGGCGTTCGCAGCGGTCGGGCAGGTGCTGCGTGCCATGCCCGCCGACGTGCACGGACTCGTGGCGAAGGCGCGTGCGACCACACAGGATGACGTGACCCTCGTGCTGCACGACGGCACCGAGGTCATGTGGGGCAGTGCCGACGACTCCGCGAACAAGGCGATCGCCCTGCTGGCGGCGCCGGACGGCCACGCGTTCTACGACGTGTCGTCGCCCGGTGCGATCATCGTCCGCTGATCGCCTCGCGCATCCGCACGGGCCGACTCGCGACACGCCCACGGCCAATCCCTGCATGCGCGGCCCTCGCGCATACCTTCATGGAAGGAATTGCATACCGGGCAATACTTTAACTCTCACGTAGAACGTGAAGGTTCGAGGCTCGGGTGAGACCAGGGTTCGCACGCAAAACGGAGGCCGGCATGAGCCAGAACCAGAACTACCTCGCCGTGATCAAGGTCGTCGGCGTCGGCGGCGGTGGCGTCAACGCCGTCAACCGCATGATCGAGCTCGGTCTCCGCGGAGTCGAGTTCATCGCCGTCAACACCGACGCCCAGGCGCTGCTGATGAGCGACGCCGACGTCAAGCTCGACGTGGGCCGTGAGCTCACGCGTGGACTGGGCGCCGGCGCCGACCCGGAGGTGGGCCGTCGGGCGGCGGAGGACCACGCCGAGGAGATCGAGCAGGCGCTCGCGGGCGCCGACATGGTGTTCGTGACCGCGGGCGAGGGCGGCGGTACCGGCACGGGCGGCGCGCCGGTGGTGGCCCGCATCGCGAAGTCGATCGGCGCGCTGACCATCGGCGTCGTCACCAAGCCGTTCTCGTTCGAGGGCCGTCGTCGTCAGAGCCAGGCCGAGGCCGGCGTCGCGACCCTGAAGGAAGAGGTCGACACGCTCATCGTCGTGCCGAACGACCGTCTCCTCGAGATCAGCGACCGCGGCATCTCGATGGTGGAGGCGTTCGCCACGGCCGACCAGGTGCTGCTCGCCGGTGTGCAGGGCATCACCGACCTGATCACGACCCCCGGTCTGATCAACCTCGACTTCGCCGACGTCAAGTCGGTCATGCAGGGCGCGGGATCGGCGCTCATGGGCATCGGCTCCGCGCGCGGCGCGGACCGTGCGATCAAGGCCGCCGAGCTGGCGGTCGAATCGCCGCTGCTCGAGGCGTCGATCGAAGGCGCCCACGGCGTGCTGCTCTCGATCCAGGGCGGTTCGAACCTCGGCATCTTCGAGATCAACGACGCCGCGCAGCTGGTCAAGGAGGCCGCGCACCCCGAGGCCAACATCATCTTCGGCACGGTGATCGATGACACGCTGGGTGACGAGGTGCGCGTCACGGTGATCGCCGCCGGCTTCGACGGCGGCGAGCCCCAGGCCCGCCTCGACGTGCCCGCCATGGCGGGACGTGCGCCCATGCCCACGCTGCCGGGCGTCGGGTCGAGCAGCGTCACCTCGGCGGACGAGCAGAAGAAGGACGAGCAGCCGTCGCGCGAGCCCGTCTCCGTCGCGGCGCAGACCCCCGTTCTGCCCGACACGGGCTTCGACTCCGCGTTCGGCGACGACGATCTCGACATCCCCGACTTCCTCAAGTAAGGCCTGAAGCAGGGGATGACAGACCTCGCGGCGCGCCTCGCCGATGTCGACGCCCGCATCGGCGAGGCCGCGCGCGCGGCCGGACGCGATGCGGCATCGCTGACCCGCATCGTCGTGACGAAGTTTCATCCGGCGTCGCTCGTGCGCGAGCTGCACGCGCTCGGCGTGCGGCACGTCGGCGAGAACCGGCAGCAGGAGCTCAGCGTCAAGACCGCGGAGACGTCCGACCTCGGCGATCTCACGTGGCACTTCATCGGGCAGGCGCAGACCAACAAGGCGCGCGCCATCCGCCGAGCGGCGGGCGTGGTGCACTCGGTCGATCGAGAGCGACTGGTCGACGCGCTCGACGCGGCGGCCGAGCCGGGCGATGCCATGCTCGACGTGCTGGTGCAGGTCAATCTGACGAGCGACCCCGGCCGCGGCGGCATCGCGCCTGGCGGTGTGGTCGCGCTGGCGGAGCGTATCGCGGCCGCGTCGACCCTGCGTCTGCGCGGCGTCATGGCCGTGGCACCGCTCGACGAGGAACCGGCGGCGGCGTTCGAGCGTCTCGCCGGCTGTGCCGACAGCGTGCGCACTGTCAGCTCCCAGGCCACGTGGATCTCGGCCGGCATGACCGGAGACTTCGCCGAGGCGATCGCCTGCGGCGCGACACACCTGCGGATCGGGTCCGCAATCACGGGCCCCCGCCCACCCCGGGCTTAGCCTCGGAATACGACGACTGGCCACAGGCGAGCAGACAACGGAGGACGCCATGGCGAACCCGCTCAAGAAGACGATGGTCTACCTCGGCCTTGCCGACGAGGAGGAGTACGAGGATGTGCAGGAGCAGTCTCAGCGCGCGCAGCGTGACGAGTCGCAGCACGACGACGTCAAGCCGGCGCCGGTCACTCCGCTGCGTCGTCCGGCCGTCGTCCGTCAGCCCGCGGCGGCTGCCGTGAACGAGATCGTCACGGTGCACCCCAAGCAGTACCGCGACGCGCAGATGATCGCCGAGCACTTCCGCGACGGCATCCCGGTCATCATCAACCTCTCGCAGATGAGCGACGCCGACGCGCGCCGGCTGATCGACTTCGCGAGCGGGCTCTCGCTCGGCCTCTACGGCCGCATCGAGCGCGTCACCAGCAAGGTGTTCCTGCTCTCGCCCGAGAACATCGCCGTGTCGGGCGACGGCGGCATCGCGCACGCCGACCCCGAGGCCGCTGCCTTCGCGCAGGCCTGACACATCCGCAGCGCCTGGTCGTGGGAGTCATCGGGCTGATCGCCTCGATCCTCAATCTCGTCGTCCTGCTCTACATCGTCGTCCTGTTCGCGAGGCTCGTCCTCGAGTACATCCCGATGTTCAACCGCGAGTGGCGCCCCAAGGGGGCGCTGCTCATCGTCGCCGAGGTGACGTACACGCTCACGGACCCGCCCATCCGATTCTTCCGGCGGTTCATCCCGCCGCTGCGGATCGGCGGGATCGCGATCGACTTCGCGTTCGCGCTCACGATGCTGGTGTGCTTCGTGCTGCTGTCGATCACGCGCACTCTGACCGCCTTCTGAGCGGCGCACTCGCTCTCGGCGTCGCCGGGAGCGACGGTTATGCTTGCATCCGGAGAAGTGCGCGGGCACGGCCCACAGCCACAGATACCCAACGGAAGAGGAGCCACCCATGGCATTGACGCCGGATGACGTCGTCACGAAGCAGTTCCAGCACGTCCGGTTCAAGGAGGGCTTCGACCCCGACGAGGTCGACGACTTCCTCGACGAGATCGTCGTCGAGTGGCGCAAGACGATCGAGGAGAACAACGAGCTGAAGGCCAAGCTCGCCAAGTACGAGTCGGGCGAGCTCGCTCCCGCCGAGGCGGCGGCTCCCGCTCCGGTCGAGGCGCCCGTCGAGGCGGCGCCGGTCGAGGCTCCCACCCCTGCGCCGGCTCCGGAGCCCACTCCGGCCGCGCCTGCCGCCGACGTCTCGTCCACGGCATCGAGCGCCGCGAGCATCATCGAGCGCGCGCAGCGCCTGCACGACGAGCACGTCGCCGAGGGCAAGCAGATGGCGGAGCAGCTGGTCGACGAGGCCAAGGCCGAGGCCGACCGCATCATCGGCGAGGCCGAGACCCGTCAGCGCGAGCTCAACGAGCGCTACGAGCGGGAGCGCACGACGCTCGAGGGCCGCATCACCGAACTGCGCCAGTTCGAGCGCGACTATCGCGCCCAGATGCGCAGCTACTTCGAGTCGAAGCTCAAGGACCTCGACGTGTCCGGTTCGACGTCGGGCGACACGCCGGTGTCGGCGATCGGCCTCTGAGCCGGTCTTGACCGACCGCGTTCCTCTGCGCAAGGCGGCGGCCAGCACCACGATCGCGATTCTCGCGGTGGTGGTGCTGGCCGCCGACCAGTTCGCCAAGCATCTCGCGCTCAGCTCACTGGAGTGGCAGACCCCCGTACCCGCGCTCGGCGAGGTGCTGCAGTGGTATCTCGTGCTGAACCCGGGCGCCGCGTTCTCGATCGGCGAAGGCGTGACCTGGGTGTTCACGATCGCGCTGGCAGTCGTCGCCTGCGTGATCGTCTGGGTCACCGTGACACGGGTGCGCTCGCGCGTCTGGGCGGTCGTCCTCGGGCTGCTGCTCGGCGGCGTGCTGGGCAACCTGACCGACCGACTGTTCCGCGAGCCGGGCTTCGCCATCGGCCACGTGGTGGACTTCATCTCGACGCCGTGGATGATGCCGGCGATCTACAACGTCGCCGACATCTTCATCGTCTGCAGCATGATCACGATCGCGGCGCTGACTCTGTTCGGCGTGGCCCTCGACGGCACGGGGCGCAAGCCCGCCGAGGCTGTGGCCGCTGACGCCGCCCGGGAGGACTGATGCAGTCGCGGCGCCTCCCCGTGCCCGACGGCCTCGACGGCTCACGCGTCGATGCCGCTCTGGCGAAGATGCTCGGTTTCTCGCGTACGTTCGCAGCAGAGGTGGCCGAAGCCGGCGGCGTGCAGCTCGACGGCGTGCCGGTCGGCAAGTCGGACCGTGTGCACGGCGGTGCCTGGCTCGATGTCGAGTGGCAGCCCAAGGAGGAGCCGCGGGTGGTCGCGGTCGAGGTTCCGGATCTCGGCATCGCGTACCAGGACGACCACATCGTGGTCGTCGACAAGCCCTCGGGCGTCGCCGCGCACCCGTCGCTGGGGTGGGAGGGGCCCACGGTCCTGGGAGCGCTCGCGGCCGCAGGCGTGCGCGTCGCGACGAGCGGCGCCGCGGAACGGCAGGGCGTCGTGCACCGGCTCGACGTGGGCACGAGCGGCTTGATGGTGGTGGCGAAGACCGAGCAGGCGTACACCGTGCTCAAGCGCGCCTTCAAGGAGCGCACGGTCGACAAGATTTACCACGCCGTGGTTCAGGGGCACCCGGACCCGCTCGTCGGCACGATCGACGCGCCGATCGGCCGGCACCCGAGCCACTCGTGGAAGTTCGCCGTGACGGCCGACGGCAAGGATTCGATCACGCACTACGAGACGATCGAGGCGTTCCCCGGGGCGTCGCTCCTCGAGATCCATCTGGAGACCGGCCGCACGCATCAGATCCGGGTGCACATGGCCGCGCATCGCCACCCCTGCGTCGGCGATCCGCTGTATGGCGCCGACCCGACGATGTCGGCCCGCCTGGGTCTCACCCGCCAGTGGCTCCACGCGCACGAGCTGTCGTTCGCGCACCCGGCGAGCGGTGACTGGGTCACGTTCACCTCGGACTATCCCGCCGACCTCGCGCATGCGCTGGCGGTGCTGCGCGGCGAGTGACGGACGGACGTACCGGATGTCGGAGCGTCGTGGCACGCTGACCCCATGGGCATCCAGGTGCAGGCGGCGACGGATTTCGAGGACGTGCGTGCCCTCGTTGGTCCGAAGCGTCCGGACGCGAATGTCTGCTGGTGCCTGAGCCATCGCGTGCCGGCGAAGGTCAATTCGTCCCTTCGCGGGGCAGAGCGCGGTGAGTTCGTGCGTCGGATGTGCGAATCCGACCTTCCGCCCGGCGTGCTGGCGTATGACGGAGACGAACCCGTGGGATGGGCGGGCGTCGCCCCGCGAGCCGACACGCAGTTCGCGCGGAGTCGTCGGATTCCGCAGGTCGATGAGCTGCCGGTGTGGAGCGTGTGGTGCTTCCGGGTGCGTCCGGGCCATCGGGGCACGGGCGTTCTGCCGGCCCTGCTGGACGGCGCGGTGGCGTTCGCACGTGAACGCGGTGCGCCGGCGATCGAGGGGTATCCGGTCGACAACCGCGGAGCGAGAGTGGATCTCACGATGGCGTTCGTGGGCTTCCGCTCGCTTTTCGAAGCCGCGGGATTCGTCAAGGCCGCGGACACCGAGTCCGTCTCCGGAGGCTTCCCCCGTGTTCTGATGCGCCGCGATCTGCGGTAGCCGTGTCAACCCCGGTCCTGTCGGCCCTGGGAGTCGTCAGGATGGCGGCATGGGGGAGAAGACGACGACGCGCGATGCGACGATCGAGCGCTGGACCGCCGGACTGGCGGAAGCCAACGGCGATCCGGGCGGCGGTGCCGCGGCGGGGGTGATGCTCGCGATCGCGGCGGGGCTGATGTCGATGGTCGCCGGCTACAGCGAGGCCGACGGCATCCTGGTGCGAGCGCGCGAGCTGCGGGAGGCGGCGCTGGACGCCGCCGACGCGGATGCGGCGGCATCCGCGGCCTTCGGCGCCGCCTTCCGTCGCGACGATGACGGCCGGAGCGCGGCCATCAGCGAGGCATCGCTCGAGGCCGCGCGCTCCTCGGCCCTCCTGGGGGAGCGTGCGCGTGCGGCGATCCCGGATCTCGAGACTCTGGCCGCCGAGGGCGACGCCGCGCTGGTCGCCGACGTCGCGGTGGCCGCGGCGGCGCTGCGCGCAGCGCTCGCCAGCGCCCGCACGAACCTCAGCTACGACCTCGCGACGCTGCGCTCGGCGGGTCTCTCCCTCGACGACGTGCGCGCCGCCCATCCGGACCTCTGGACATCCGTCGCGGCGCTCGACGACGCCGTGGCGCGCGTCGACGGCCTCACCGCCCGCATCGACCATCGGGCGGCGCCGACCGCCTGAGTGCGACACGCCCGGCCGGCGCCGCGCGTCCTGACGCGACAATTCATCCCTGCGCCGAGAATCCACGCACGCGCGGATTCTCGGCGCGGGGATGAATTCTCGAGGCTCGGAGGCCGACGCCCGCAGGCGCCGGGCCGGGTGTCCGACCCCCGACCTAGACTCGTTCCATGGCCTCCGATTCCTTCGTCCACCTGCACGTGCACAGCGAGTACTCGATGCTCGACGGGGCGGCCAAGATCGGGGCGATGACGCAGGCGGCGGCCGATTACGGCATGCCGGCGATCGCCGTGACGGATCACGGCAACACGTTCGCGGCGTTCGAGTTCTACAAGGCCGCGCAGGCTTCGGGAATCAAGCCCATCATCGGCCTCGAGGCATACGTGACGCCGGGCACGCACCGCAGCGACAAGTCCCGCGTGCAGTGGGGATCGCCGGATCAGAAGAGCGACGACGTCTCGGGATCGGGCGCCTACACCCACATGACGATGTGGAGCCAGACCACCGAGGGCATGCACAACCTGTTCCGCCTCAGCTCGCTGTCGAGCATGGAGGGGTACTACTTCAAGCCCCGCATGGACCGTGAGCTGCTGCAGACGTACGGCAAGGGGCTGATCGCCACGACCGGATGTCCGTCGGGCGAGATCCAGACGCGGCTGCGGCTCGGCCAGTACGAGGCCGCGCGCGCGGCAGCGGCCGAGTTCCAGGACATCTTCGGCAAGGAGAACTACTTCGCCGAGATCATGGACCACGGCCTGTCGATCGAGCGCCGGGTCATGACCGACCTGCTGCGCATCTCGAAGGATCTCGGCATCCCGCTGGTCGCGACCAACGACTCCCACTACACCCACCAGCACGAGGCCGACGCGCACGCGGCGCTGCTGTGCGTGCAGTCGGGGTCGACGCTGGATGACCCGAACCGCTTCAAGTTCGACGGCGACGGCTATTACGTCAAGACGGCGCAGGAGATGCGACAGCTGTTCCGCGACCATCCCGAGGCCTGCGACAACACGCTGCTGATCGCCGAGCGGTGCGAGGTCGAGTTCAACACCTCGGCCAACTACATGCCGCGCTTCCCCGTGCCGGATGGTGAGACGGAGGACAGCTGGCTCATCAAGGAGGTGGAGAAGGGCCTCCACTACCGGTACCCGGCCGGGATCCCCGACAAGGTGCGCAAGCAGGCCGAGTACGAGACCGGCATCATCCTGCAGATGGGCTTCCCGGGCTACTTCCTCGTCGTCGCCGACTTCATCAACTGGGCCAAGGACAACGGCATCCGCGTGGGGCCGGGTCGCGGCTCGGGTGCCGGCTCGATGGTGGCCTACGCGATGCGCATCACCGACCTCGACCCGCTCGAGCACGGCCTGATCTTCGAGCGCTTCCTGAACCCCGACCGCGTCTCGATGCCCGACTTCGACGTCGACTTCGACGACCGCCGCCGTGGCGAGGTGATCGAATACGTCACCCGCAAGTACGGCTCAGAGCGCGTGGCGCAGATCGTGACCTACGGCACGATCAAGTCGAAGCAGGCACTCAAGGACGCGGGCCGCGTGCTCGGCTTCCCCTTCTCAATGGGCGAGCGGCTGACCAAAGCCATGCCCCCCGCCGTGATGGGCAAGGACATGCCCCTCGACGGCATGTTCAACCCCGAGCACCCCCGCTACAAGGAGGCCAGCGAGTTCCGCTCGCTGATCGAGACCGACCCCGAGGCGAAGACGGTCTATGACCGCGCGGTGGGCCTCGAGGGCCTGAAGCGCCAGTGGGGGGTGCACGCCGCCGGCGTGATCATGTCGAGCGAGCCGCTGCTCGACATCATCCCGATCATGCGCCGTGAGCAGGACGGCCAGATCGTCACGCAGTTCGACTATCCGGCCTGCGAGTCGCTGGGCCTGATCAAGATGGACTTCCTGGGCCTGCGCAACCTGACGATCATCTCGGACGCGCTGGACAACATCCGGATGAACCGGGGCGAGGAACTGGACCTCGAGAAGCTCCAGCTCGACGACCGGGCAGCATACGATCTGCTCGCGCGGGGCGACACGCTGGGCGTGTTCCAGCTCGATGGCGGGCCGATGCGGTCGCTGCTGCGGCTCATGAAGCCCGACAACTTCGAGGACATCTCGGCCGTCATCGCGCTGTACCGGCCAGGTCCCATGGGTGCGAACTCGCACACCAACTATGCGCTGCGCAAGAACGGATTGCAGCCGATCACTCCGATCCATCCGGAGCTGGAGGAGCCGCTGCGCGACATCCTCGACACGACCTACGGCCTGATCATCTATCAGGAGCAGGTCATGGCCATCGCGCAGAAGGTGGCGGGCTTCAGCCTCGGACAGGCCGACATCCTCCGCCGCGCGATGGGAAAGAAGAAGAAGTCCGAGCTCGACAAGCAGTACGAGGGCTTCTCCGGCGGCATGAAGGAGCGCGGCTTCGGCGAGGGCGCCATCAAGGCGCTGTGGGACATCCTGCTGCCGTTCTCGGACTACGCGTTCAACAAGGCGCACTCTGCGGCGTACGGCCTGGTGTCGTACTGGACCGCGTACCTGAAGGCGCACTATCCAGCGGAGTACATGGCCGCGCTGCTGACCAGCGTGGGCGACTCGAAGGACAAGATGGCGCTCTACCTCAACGAGTGCCGCCGAATGGGCATCCGCGTTCTGCCGCCCGACGTCTCGGAGTCGATCAACTTCTTCGCCGCTGTGGGGGAGGACATCCGCTTCGGACTCGGGGCCGTGCGCAACGTGGGCTCCAATGTCGTCGACGGGATCGTGTCGGCGCGAGAGGAAGGCCCCTACGCGTCCTTCCACGACTTCCTCGCGCGCGTGCCGCTGCACGTCGCCAACAAGCGCACCGTGGAGTCGTTGATCAAGGCCGGAGCGTTCGACTCGATGGGCGCCACCCGCCGGGCTCTCATGGAGATCCATGAGAGTGCCGTCGAGGTCGCGGTCACCGACAAGCGCAACGCCGCCGGCGGCGCGATCGGGTTCGACTTCGACAGCCTGTGGGATGAGCCGCAGGCCGTGCAGAAGGTTCCCGAGCGCCCGGAATGGACGAAGAAGGACAAGCTCGGCTTCGAGCGCGAGATGCTCGGCCTGTACGTGTCCGACCATCCGCTCGCCGGGCTCGAGGTGCCCCTCGCGAAGCACCGCACGATCACCATCAGCGCCCTCCTCGCGTCGGAGGACCTGCAGGACGGCGACCAGGTCACGGTCGCGGGGCTCGTGACGAGCGCCCAGCACCGCGTCGCGAAGTCCAGCGGAAACCCGTACGGCATGATCACGATCGAGGACTTCGAGGGCGAGGTCACGGTCATGTTCATGGGCAAGACCTACACCGAGTTCCAGCCGATCCTGCAGCAGGATGCGATCCTCGTGGTGCGGGGACGGGTGTCGCGTCGCGACGACGGCATGAACCTGCACGCGCAGTCGGCGTTCGCCCCCGACGTGGGCTCGTTCGACGAGGCGGGGCCGCTCACACTCGTGCTGCCCGAGCAGCGTGCCACCGAGCAGGTCGTTCAGGACCTCGCCGACGTGCTGCGCCGACACAGCGGTGACACCGAGGTGCGGCTCAAGATGCACCGTGGGCGGACGGCGAAGGTCTTCGAGGTGCCCATGCACGTGCAGATCACGGCCGATCTCTTCGGCGACCTCAAGTCGCTTCTCGGCCCGCAGTGCCTGGGGTGAGGCCCGCTTCGACCACACCTGCCGTGGGCTGAACTGCCCCGCGAGCAGGCGTCGCGCCGCGACTAGGATCGACGGCATCCGCGCCCTGAACGCCGAGAGGATGAGCGTGACCGACCAGCCGCATCCCGCTCCGGAGCAGCCTGCTGCCTCCGGGAGCCACCCCGCTCCCGAGCGCTCTGAAGCGGGCGCCTCCGGGCAGCCCCGCGAAGGGGAGCCCGCCTCGTCGCGCGCAGACGCGTCGAACCCCCATTCGGGCACGTCCCAGGCCGGCGTGGGCCCGTTCACCGTGCGCGAGCTCGTCCTGGTCGGGATCTCCGCCCTGGTGCTGCTGCTGTCGTTCTTCTCGCTGTACGAGCGCGGCTACGCTCCCATCTGGTCGGCCTCGCTCGACTGGGTGCTGGCGGTGGCGTTGCCCGTCGTGGCGGGCGCTCTGATCTTCGCGCGACGTGTCGCGTCCCGGCCGCTGACGCGCATCGGGTCGCTCTCGGTCGATCAGTTCGCCTCGGTGGCGTACTCGGTCGCCGCGGTGATGTGGCTCAGCACCGTCGGGTACGGAGTGGCGAGCCTCCGGGTGCCCGGCGGCTTCAACATCTCCGCGGTGCCGTGGCTGCTTCTGCTGTTGACGGCGGCAGGCGTGTTCTTCACCGTGCTGGCGCCCTTCGTGGCGCCGTTCAAGGAGGACTTCACCGGTCGCCCCGAGGCCGCGGCCCAGCCGGCGGCGCGCGACCCGCGACCCGTGGCGGCACGCCCGCGTGGCCCGCAGCAGCGCGACGCAGGCGCGGGGGCGATGCCCATCCCGCAGCACGGCCTGCCCCCCTATGGGCAGGGCCCCTACGGCCAGCCGCCTTACGGTCAGTCCCCGTACGGCCACGCGCCTTACGGCCAGGCGCCTTATGGCCAGTCCCCTTATGGGCAGCAGGCTTATGGCCAGCAGCCTTACGGCCAGACCCCTTACGGGCAGGCTCCCTACGGCCAGTACGGCCAGCAGCCCCACGGTCAGTCCATGCCGGGCTACGGCGATCCGGGCGCCCCGTATGGCCAGTCCTCCGCGTACGAGGCCCCGCCGCAGGCGCCGTCACCCGAGGGTGCGCCCGGGGCGGCGGCGGACGATGACGTCGCGACCTCCGTGCACCCGATCCAGGCACCGAACCCCGTCCACGACGAGCAGACACGCGAAGTCGCGCCCCCCGAGCAGCGCTTCGACGGCGAGCAAGACCTGCCTGCCGCCGGGGAACCGTCCGACGAACCGGAAACGCACGGCGACGGGCCGACCGAGCCGATGCCGGCGCAGCAGGCGTTCTGGGCGCTCGTCCCCGAGGAGCGCGACGTGGTCGACGCCTACGGCACGCCGATGTTCCGCATCGGGCCGACGGCGTGGGCCCTCGTGGTGGAGGACCGAGGCGACGTGTACGTGGTACGTCACGACGACGGTCGCATCGGTTTCCTGCGCGACACCTCCGGCATCACGCGCGGCTGACCGGCGCGGCCCGAGCAGACGCCGCCCGAGCGGACGCGGCCCGAGCGGACGCGGCCCGACCGGACGCGGCACGCGCGGCTGACACAATAGAGGGATGCGCACCATCGATCTCCGCGGCCGCTCGCTTCAGGTCTCGGAACTGCTCGCCGTCGTCCCTCGAGCATCCGAGGCGCGAGCGACGGCGCTCCACGTCGCGGCCGAGATCGTCGACGATGTGCGTGCGCGCGGCGAGCAGGCACTGCGCGAGCAGGCCGAGCGCTTCGACGGCGTGTCGGGGCACGCCGTCCGCGTGCCGGCGGAGCAGATCGATGAGGCTCTCGCGTCGCTGGATTCGCGCGTGCGCGCCGCGCTCGAGGAGGCCATCCGGCGCGTGCGCGAAGCCTCGGCCGCCCAGGTGCCCGCTCCGCGCGTGACGGAGCTCGGCACGGGTGCCCGGGTGACGCAGCGCTGGCAGCCGGTCTCCCGCGTCGGCGTCTACGTGCCGGGCGGGAAGGCGGTGTATCCCTCCAGCGTCGTGATGAACGTGGTTCCCGCGCAGGTCGCCGGGGTCGGCAGCGTCGCTCTCGCGTCGCCCCCGCAGCGCGATCACGGCGGTCGCGTGCACCCCACCATCCTGGCCGCGGCCGCGCTGCTCGGTGTCGACGAGGTCTACGCGATGGGCGGCGCCGGCGCGATCGGCGCGCTGGCGCACGGAGTGGCCACGCTCGGTCTCGAGCCCGTGGACGTCGTCTCGGGCCCCGGCAACAACTTCGTCGCCGCGGCCAAGCGCGCGGTTGCGGGCGTCGTCGGGACCGATGCCGAGGCCGGGGCGACCGAGATCCTGATCATCGCCGACGACACCGCCGACGCCCGCCTCGTCGCCTACGACCTCGTGAGCCAGGCTGAGCATGACGAGCAGGCCTCTGCCGTGCTGGTGACCGCGTCCGCGACGCTCGCCGAGGCCGTCCGTGAAGAGGTCGAGCGGGTGGCCGCTGCGACGCGCCACCACGAGCGGGTGGCCACGGCGCTCGCGGGGGAGCAGTCGGCGATCGTCCTGGTCGACGACCTGGCGGCCGCAGAGGCGTTCAGCAACGCGTACGCGCCCGAGCACCTCGAGATCCACGTCGCCGACGCCGCGGGATCGGCTGAGCGGTGCACCAGCGCCGGCGCGATCTTCGTGGGGTCCTACGCGCCGGTGAGCCTGGGCGATTATCTCGCCGGATCGAACCACGTCCTTCCGACCGGGGGACAGGCCCGCTATGCCGCGGGGCTCGGCTCCCACACCTTCCTGCGCCCGCAGCAGGTCATCGAGTACGACCGCGACGCCCTCGCGCGGGTGCGCGATGGCATCGTGGCCCTGGCCGAGGCGGAGGCGCTGCCCGCGCACGGCGAGGCGGTCGTCGCCCGCTTCGCGGACGACGACGCGGCCCCCGACCTCCCAGGCGTCGGCGCGTAGGCTGTCGCGTTATGCACTGCCCCTTCTGCCGTCACGGCGACTCCCGTGTCATCGACTCCCGCACGAGCGACGACGGGCTGTCGATCCGCCGGCGTCGTCAGTGTCCTGAGTGCGGGGGGCGGTTCTCGACGATCGAGACCGCGAGCCTCAACGTGATCAAGCGCTCCGGCGCGGTCGAGCCGTTCAGCCGCGACAAGGTGATCTCCGGCGTGCGCAAGGCGTGTCAGGGGCGCCCGGTGACGGACGCCGATCTCGCGATCCTGGCGCAGCGCGTCGAGGAGGCGGTGCGCCAGACCGGCCTCAGCCAGATCGACGCCAACGAGATCGGGCTGGCCATCCTCGGGCCGCTGCGCGAGCTCGATGAGGTGGCGTACCTGCGGTTCGCGAGCGTGTACCAGGCGTTCGAATCGCTGGAGGACTTCGAGGCGTCCATCGCCGAGCTGCGCGCCGATCACGCACGCGCCGCCCTCGCGGACGCCCCGAGGGATGTCCCGGCCGACGAGCGATAACCTGAGGGGGATGTATCCCCTTCTCTTCCGCCACGTGCTGGCGCGCTTCGATCCGGAAACCGCCCACCACATGGCCATGGCCGTGATCCGCCTCGCGGGGGTCGCACCGGTCGCCTCGATCGTGCGTCGCGCGACGCGCCCGGCACCCGAGCTCGCCGTGGAAGCACTGGGGCGGATCTTCCCGTCGCCGTTCGGAGTCGCGGCGGGCTTCGACAAGAACGCGGTCGGCGTGCGAGGCCTGGATGCGCTCGGCTTCGGCCACGTCGAGATCGGCACGGTCACCGCGATCCCGCAGGATGGCAACCCCAAACCGCGGCTGTTCCGTCTGATCGCCGATCGCGCGGTCATCAACCGCATGGGCTTCAACAACCGGGGCGCCGAAGCGGCGGCCCGACGCCTCGCGCGCCTGCGACGACGCGGCGCGGTGGTCGGAGCGAACATCGGCAAGAGCCGCGTGGTCGACGTCGCGGACGCCACGGCGGATTACGTCGCGAGCGCTCGGATGCTCGCCCCGCTCGCCGACTACCTCGCGGTCAACGTGTCGTCGCCGAACACGCCGGGCCTGCGCGGTCTGCAGGAGGTCGAGACGCTCGCTCCGCTGCTGCGCGCGGTGCGAGACGCCGCGGGGGACACCCCGCTGCTGGTCAAGATCGCGCCGGACCTCTCCGACGACGAGGTCCGGGCCATCGCCCGCATCGCGGTGCAGGAGGGCCTCGCCGGGCTCATCGCGACCAACACCACGATCGCCCGCGAGGGCCTGGCGACCGACTCCGCGACCGTCGAGGCGATGGGCGCGGGCGGCCTGTCGGGCGCTCCGCTCAAGCAGCGTTCGCTCGAGGTGCTGCGTGTCGTGCGAGGAGCAGTGCCCGATGACTTCTGCGTCATCTCGGTGGGGGGCGTCGAGACCGCCGACGAGGTGCAGGAGCGCCTCGACAACGGCGCGACGCTCGTCCAGGGCTATACGGCGTTCCTCTACCGTGGCCCCCTCTGGGCGAAGCAGATCAACGACGGACTCGCACGCATCCGCTCTGAGCGCTTCCGCACCGCCCGGTGACGACATCGGCCTGGTGACGACATCGGCCTGGTGACGACATTCGCCCGGTGACGACATGAGAAAGGCGCCCACGGTCATCCGACCGGGGCGCCTTTCTCGTCAGAGGATCAGACCGGGTACTGGCCGCGCTTGACCTGCGGCTTCGGCAGGCGCATGAAGCGCATCTGCACCGAGCGCATCGCGGAGTACCAGCCCAGACCGCGCTCGAGCTTGTCCTTGCCGAACTTCGCGGCGGCCTTCCGCTTCACCGTCGTGGACAGGATGATCATGTCGCCGACGACGACGAAGATGAAGATCCACAGCGCCACGAACGACCAGTACTGGAAGAACTGAAGCGGGATGAACGTGGCGATGATCACCAGGATCATCGCGGGCATGAGGAACTCGCCCAGGTGCCATCCGGCGTCGGTGTAGTCGCGCGCGAAGCGCTTCTGCGGACCCTTGTCGCGCAGCGGAAGGTAGCGCTCCTCGCCGTTCGCCATGCCGATGCGGGCGCGGTCCTGCTTCTCCCGCAGCTCCGCGCGGGCGCGGGCCTTGGCCTCCTTGGTGTTGGCCACGAGGGGGCGCTTGCGGGCAGCCTCGCGCTCGGCGCGCGACGGCGTGGGACGTCCCTTGCCGGAGGCCGCGGCGCCGTCGCCGACGACCTCGCCGTTCAGAATCGTGCCCTTGGAGGCGCCGTCGTTCACGGCGGGGGTCTTGCTCACGTCAATGCACCTCGGATCGGTGAAAGGGGGATCGACCTAAGATTACCCGCATGACTTCGGTACCTCCTGTGGATGCGGATTCGATCGACGGCACGCTCTTGGACGCCGCGGAGGGCGGCATTCCCGCCGCGCTCGCGGACCTCGGGCGGCTGGTGCGGATCCCGGGCATCGCGTGGCCCGCGTTCGACCAGGAGCAGCTGCGCATCAGCGCCCGCACGATCGCGCAGCTGGCCGAGGGCACGGGCGTCTTCGACGAGGTGCGGGTGCTGACTGCGCAGATCCCGGGCACGGACGAGCAGGGCCAGCCGGCGATCCTCGCCACGCGCGCGGCACGAAACGGGCGCCCCACCGTCATGCTGTACGCCCACCACGACGTGCAGCCGCCGGGAGACGAGTCGCTCTGGGAGACGCCGCCCTTCGAGCCGACGGTGCGGGATGGGCGGCTGTACGGGCGCGGGGCCGCCGACGACAAGGCGGGCGTGATGGCGCACATCGCGTCGCTGCGCGCGCTCCGCGAGGTCTGCGGCGACGACCTCGACCTGGGCATCGTGCTGTTCATCGAGGGCGAGGAGGAGTTCGGCTCGCGGTCGTTCGCGCGATTCCTCTCCGACAACGCCGAGGCGATGCGCAGCGACGTGATCGTGGTCGCCGACTCGGGCAACTGGGACTCGGAGACGCCGGCCGTCACGGTCTCGCTGCGCGGCAACGCGAAGTTCCACCTCACGGTGCGCACATTGGAGCACGCCTCGCACTCCGGGATGTTCGGCGGAGCGGTGCCCGACGCGATGCTCGCGACCATCAAGCTGTTGTCGACCCTGTGGGACGACCGGGGCGCTGTCGCGGTGGAGGGCCTGACCGCGCGCGACGCGGAGACCCCTGCGTACACCGAGGAGACCCTGCGCGACGAGGCCGGTCTGCCCGACGGCGTCGAGCCGATCGGCACGGGCAGCATCCTGTCGCGCATCTGGAACAAGCCCTCGATCACCGTGACGGGCATCGACTTCACGAGCGTCGCGGCGGCGTCGAACACGCTGTCGCCCGAGGTGACCGCGGTCGTGAGCGCCCGCGTCGCGCCGGGACAGGATGCGCAGAGCGCGTTCGCCGCGATCGAGGCGCACCTGCGCGCTCGCGCACCGTTCGGAGCGGAGCTGACGTTCAGCGATATCGACCTCGGCGACGGGTTCCTCGTGGACACGAGCGGATGGGCCGTGTCGGAGGCGCGCGACGCGATGCGCGATGGCTATGGAAAGGACCCCGTAGACCTCGGGGTGGGAGGCTCGATCCCGTTCATCGCCGACCTCGTGCGCGAGTTCCCGGGCGCGCAGATCCTGGTCACCGGCGTCGAGGACCCGCACTCGCGCGCGCACAGCCCGAACGAGTCGCTGCATCTCGAGACGTTCCGCAACGCGGTGCGCGCCGAGACGCTGCTGCTCGGTCGCATGAACGCCCGCACGCTGTGAACCCGGAGGCTGAGAAGGTCGGATCCATCCGCCGCGCCCGGCGGTAGAATCGACGCAACCGACCGCACCCGTAAGGAGCGTCATGACCGACACGACCATCGCCGACACGCCCGTCGCCGACACGCGCGCTCACGGGGTGAGCCTCACGGACGCCGCCGCGACCAAGGTGAAGAACCTTCTCGAGCAGGAGGGTCGCGACGACCTGCGCCTGCGCGTCGCGGTTCAGCCGGGCGGCTGCTCGGGCCTGATCTACCAGCTCTACTTCGACGAGCGCTATCTCGAGGGCGACGAGACCGTCGACTTCGACGGGGTCGAGGTCATCGTCGACAACATGTCGGTGCCGTACCTCGACGGCGCGACGATCGACTTCAAGGACACGATCTCGGAGCAGGGCTTCACGATCGACAACCCCAACGCGTCGGGCAGCTGCGCCTGCGGCGACAGCTTCCACTGACCCGTCTCGGGCGGTGGCGGTGGGGCGTGCGCGCCCGCCGCTGAGCCGCACGACGAAGAGTCCCAGCCCTTGTGGTATGGGGCTCTTCGTCGTGTCTGGGACCGCCGTGAAGGACACGCCTCTGGCTGGGCGGTTGTCCTGAACCGGGTGAGAGGTTGCCCTAGACTGGCAGATGCCTCATCCACGTTCGAAAGGTGAATTCGTGCCGTCGAAACGCCGTCTCCGCTGGGCCGCGATCCCGGTCGCCGCCGCCACAGCCGTGGCCCTTGCCGGGTGCACCGCCACCGAGCTCCACGGATACCTCCCCGGTTTCGAGGAGGGCGACGGCGTCCCCGTCACCAACCAGGTCGAGCGGGTCGCCTCGCTCTGGACCAGCTCGTGGATCGTGCTGCTCGCCGTCGGCGTGATCACGTGGGGCCTGATGCTCTGGGCGATGGTCGTGTACCGCCGCCGCAAGGGACAGACCGGCCTGCCCGTGCAGCTGCGCTACAACATGCCGATCGAGATCTTCTTCACGACGGTGCCGCTCATCCTGGTGCTCGGCCTGTTCGCCTTCACGGCCCGTGACCAGGCCGAGATCGAGACGCAGTGGGATGACCCCGACGTCGAGATCACCGCGATCGCCAAGCAGTGGGCGTGGGACTTCCAGTACAACGGCGAGGCGGAGGACAACTCCGACGCCGTCTGGACCATGGGCATCCAGGCTCAGCCCGACGACGAGGGCGACATCGATCAGTCGCAGCTGCCGACGCTGGTGCTGCCCGTCGACCAGAAGGTCACCATCCACCTCGAGTCGCGCGACGTCATCCACTCGTTCTGGATCATCGACTTCCTCTACAAGAAGGACATGTATCAGGGGCGCGACAACACCTGGTCCTTCATCCCGACGCGAGAGGGCAGCTACGCCGGAAAGTGCGCCGAGCTCTGCGGCGAGTACCACTCGATGATGCTGTTCAACGTCGAGGTCGTCAGCCAGGCCGAGTACCAGGACTACCTGGCCGAGCTCGAGACCGCCGGCAACACGGGCGACATCGACGACGCCTACGACCGCCTGTCGAACGCCCCGGGCACGACCGGGGGCGGTCCCGACACCACCGAACACGAGGAAGAGGGCCACTGATCATGGCGACGACACTCGAGGAGCACCGCACCACGCTCCCGCCGCGTCAGGCCGCTCTGCTCAGCGCATCGCGCACCGAGCAGAAGGGCAACATCGTGGTCAAGTGGATCACCTCCACCGACCACAAGACCATCGGCTACATGTACCTGATCGCGTCGGTGCTCTTCTTCGCGATCGGTGGCGTGATGGCGCTGATCATCCGCGCCGAGCTGTTCGCTCCCGGCATGCAGATCCTGCCGACCAAGGAGCAGTACAACCAGCTGTTCACGATGCACGGCACGATCATGCTGCTGATGTTCGCGACGCCGCTGTTCGCGGGCTTCGCGAACGCGATCCTGCCTCTCCAGCTCGGCGCCCCTGACGTGGCCTTCCCGCGTCTGAACGCCTTCGCCTTCTGGCTCTTCCTGTTCGGCTCCAGCATCGCCGTCGCAGGCTTCCTCACGCCCTCGGGTGCGGCGTCGTTCGGCTGGTTCGCCTACCAGCCGCTCGCCAATGCGACCTTCTCGCCGGGTGTGGGCGGCAACCTCTGGATGCTCGGCCTCGGCCTTTCCGGCTTCGGCACCATCCTCGGCGCCGTGAACTTCATCACGACGATCATCACGATGCGCGCCCCCGGCCTCACGATGTGGCGCATGCCGATCTTCACCTGGAACACGCTCATCACGAGCCTCCTGATCCTGGTGGCGTTCCCCGTGCTCGCCGCCGCGATCTTCGCGGCCGCGGCCGACCGTGTGCTCGGCGCGGAGATCTACAGCCCCGCCAACGGCGGCGTGCTGCTGTGGCAGCACCTGTTCTGGTTCTTCGGACACCCCGAGGTCTACATCATCGCGCTGCCGTTCTTCGGCATCGTCTCGGAGATCTTCCCCGTCTTCAGCCGCAAGCCGATCTTCGGCTACAAGACGCTCGTGTACGCGACCATCGCGATCGCCGCCCTGTCGGTGGCCGTGTGGGCGCACCACATGTACGTCACCGGCGCTGTGCTGCTGCCGTTCTTCGCGCTGATGACCATGCTCATCGCGGTTCCGACCGGTGTGAAGATCTTCAACTGGATCGGCACGATGTGGCGCGGCTCGATCACGTACGAGACGCCCATGGTGTTCGCGCTGGGCTTCCTGGTCTCGTTCGTCTTCGGTGGCCTGACCGGCATCATCCTGTCGTCGCCGCCGCTCGACTTCCACCTGTCGGACTCGTACTTCGTGGTGGCGCACTTCCACTACGTCGTGTTCGGCACGGTCGTGTTCGCGATGTTCGCCGGCTTCTACTTCTGGTGGCCGAAGTGGACGGGGCGGATGCTCAACGAGCGCCTGGGCTATGTGCACTTCTGGATGCTGTTCATCGGCTTCCACATGACGTTCCTCATCCAGCACTGGCTGGGCGTCGACGGCATGGTGCGCCGGTACGCGGACTACTCGTACGCTGACGGCTGGACGTGGCAGAACCAGCTCTCGACGGTCGGTGCGATCATCCTCGGCGCTTCGCTGCTGCCGTTCTTCCTGAACGTGTGGATCACGGCGCGCACCGCTCCGAAGATCACCGTGAACGACCCGTGGGGCTACGGCGGCTCGCTGGAGTGGGCCACGTCGTGCCCGCCGCCGCGGCACAACTTCACGTCGATCCCGCGCATTCGCAGCGAGCGTCCCGCGTTCGACCTGAACCACCCCGAGGCCGGCATCCCCGTCGGCATCGGTCCGGCGAAGGATGCGCCGGATGCCCCCGTGGTCGACGCTGCGGACGGAAAGGTCAAGTAATGCGCTCCAACATCGGCATCTGGTGGCTTCTCTCGGGCTTCTTCGCCCTGATGGCCATCGTGTACACCGTCTGGAACATCGTTGCCAACCCCACCGTGCCGTGGCCGCAGGCCATCGAGTGGGCAGGCTCGACCGCTCTCGCCTTCGGCATCTTCATGTCGGCGATGGTCGCGTTCTACATCCAGCTGGTGCACAAGGGCCAGCACGGTACGGCTTTGCCGGAAGACCGCGACGATGCCGACATCGATGACGGCGACGCAGAGCTCGGCGAGTTCAGCCCGTGGTCCTGGTGGCCGCTGGTGCTGGCCGGTTCGGCCGCCATCGCGATCGTGGGTCTGGCGACCGCGCACTTCCTGCTGCCGCTTGCGCTCGGACTGTTCGTGGTCGCGATCGTCGGCTGGGTGTACGAGTACTACCGCGGTTACTTCGCGCGCTGACGCATCGCGCTGCAGGCGGCCCCGGGACTTCGGTCCCGGGGCCGCTTCGCGTTGCGGCATCGCCGACGCCGTCGCGAGCCGGGCACCGTGCGGGCGCGAGCCGGGCGCCGTGCGGGCGCGAGCCGGGCACCGTGCGGGCGCGAGCCGGGCGGGACAGGAGAAGCGAGGTGCCGCCCGCACATCTCTGCGAGGCCGCAGCCGTGTACGCCCGATATCAGCCGGATCGCTTCGACAGAAGCGAGCGCACAGTCAAAGAGAGATCATCGGCGCTCCGCTCAGGCTGGGACCGCACAGCCGCATCGCCGTTTCTCATCGGTGGAAGGGCATGAGGGCGCGGGCCTGAGGGCGCGGGCCTGAGGGCGCGGGCGTGAAGGCACGGTCCAAACTGCGCACTTTCTCCTACTGCTCGACGACACGATAGCTCTGTCATGTGTGTACGCTGCCCAGTAATCGCCCGTGCTTCGTGGCCCTCGGCTGCGGCCCCTCGTGGGCGGAGGCGCCGTCATCCGGGCGTGGAAAGTGTCATCCGACGGAGCGATAGCAATGGCGACGGCTGCGTTCGCTGGAGCGGCCTGTCGGGCGTGATCGCGACCGATGCCTTCTCCTCGCGATCGATGCGGACGTGGAGCGGAGTTCGCCGACTCCGCGCCGCAGCTCAGGCTGATGGGGTCGCCGTGACCGCGGACGCGCTGTTCGGCACCGTCGGTCGGCGGCACACGCCGCGCTCCGGCTACACAGGGCAGGGTCCTGGCGCCGTGTGCGTCGGAAGCACGCGTCAGGCATCACGTGACCCGTCGTCCGTCACTTCCGCCCTGTGCGGGAGATGGGGCGCCTGGGATGTCTCGCAGGCGCGCGCAGAGCCGTGTGCGGCCACTGGGCCGAGGAGGGCAAGCAGAGCTTTCACATCCGGCCTGTACACGGCGCACGCGAGCCGCAAACGACGACGCCCCCGGTCCGAAGACCGGGGGCATCGTCGTACGGGCTCAGTGCGAGTCGTGACCCGACTCGAGCTCGCGCGGGCTCGGGCCGTACTCGTGCAGTGCGTGGTGCTGGTGCTCCACTGCCGCATCGAGCTCGGACTGCGTGAGCGGGGCCAAGCGGTCCTCGAAGAACCAGCGCGAGAACCCGGCGCGGAGCTTCTCGCCGAACGGGATCTTGCCCTGGTTGTTCGGACGCAGCACGAGGGGAGCGTAGCTCTCGACGTCGATGAGCTTCCAGCGCTCGTACGCGTCGACCGGGCGGTGCACCTCGCGGTACTCGCCGCCGGGCATCCGGACGATGCGGCCCGACTCGTAGCCGTGGAGCGCGATCTCGCGGTCCTTCTTCTGCAGCGCGATGCAGATGCGCTTCGTGAAGAAGTACGCGATGATCGGCAGCACGATCAGCGAGATCTGCAGGAAGCGGATCACGCCCTCCATCGTGAGCATGAAGTGGGTCGCGATGATGTCGGACGAGGCCGCGGCCCACAGCACGGCGTAGAACACGACGCCGGCCGCACCGATCGCGGTGCGGGTGGCCGCGTTCCGCGGACGCTGCGCGATGTGGTGCTCACGCTTGTCGCCGGTGATCCACGCCTCGATGAAGGGGTAGATGGCGACGAGCACGATGAAGACGCCGAGCACGAGAACCGGGGCCAGGATGCCCATCGACAGGGTGAAGTTGCCCAGCTGGATGTCCCAGTTCGACGGGGCCAGACGCAGTGCGCCGTCGGCGAAGCCGATGTACCAGTCGGGCTGCGTGCCGGCCGAGACGGGGGACGGGTCGTAGGGGCCGTAGTTCCAGATCGGGTTGATCTGGACGAGCGCGGCGATCAGCACGATGGCACCGAAGACGATGAAGAAGAAGCCGCCCATCTTGGCCATGTAGACCGGCATCATCGGATAGCCGACGACGTTGCCGTTCGTGCGGCCCGGAGCCGCGAACTGCGTGTGCTTGTTCACGATCATGAGCAGCAGGTGAACCGCGACAAGGGCGATCACGAGCAGCGGCAGGATCAGGATGTGCAGCGTGTAGAGGCGGCCGACGATGTCGTCGCCCGGGAACTCGCCGCCGAACAGCAGGAACGAGGTCCACGTGCCGATGATCGGGAAGCCCTTGATCATGCCGTCGATGATGCGCAGGCCGTTGCCCGAGAGCAGGTCGTCCGGCAGCGAGTAGCCGGTGAAGCCCTCGCCCATGACCAGGATGAACAGCACGAAGCCGATCACCCAGTTGAGCTCGCGCGGCTTGCGGAACGCGCCGGTGAAGAACACGCGGAGCATGTGCACGCCGATACCGGCCACGAACACCAGAGCCGCCCAGTGGTGGATCTGACGCACGAGCAGGCCGCCGCGCAGGTCGAACGAGATGCGCAGGGTCGACTCCAGCGCCGACGACATCGCGATGCCGCGCATGGGCTCGTACGCGCCGGTGTAGTGCGTCTCGACCATGGAGGCCTGGAAGAAGAACGTCAGGAAGGTGCCGGACAGCAGCACGACGACGAACGACCACAGCGCGATCTCGCCGAGCATGAACGACCAGTGGTCGGGGAAGACCTTGCGGCCGAGGGCCTTGATGAAGCCCGACATGCTCGTGCGCTCATCGATGTAGTTCGCCGCGGCGCCGACGAACTTGCCGCCGAGCGGGGCGTCGGTCTTCTCAGGGGCAGTGGTGGTGCTCATCAGTGACGCTCCCAGAAGCTCGGGCCCACGGGCTCGGTGAAGTCGCTCTGCGCGACGAGGTAGCCCTCATCGTCGACGGCGATCGGCAGCTGCGGCAGCGGGCGCGCGGCCGGGCCGAAGATGACCTTGGCGTGCTCGGTGACGTCGAACTGCGACTGGTGGCAGGGGCACAGCAGGTGGTGCGTCTGCTGCTCGTACAGCGCGACCGGGCAGCCGACATGCGTGCAGACCTTGGAGTACGCGACGATGCCGTTGTACGACCAGTCCTTGCGGTCCTCCTCCTCCTTGAGCTGCTCGGGGAGCAGGCGCATGAGAAGGACGATGGCCTTGGCCTTCTCCTCGAGGTAGCCGTCGTGGTGGCTGACGCTCGCGAGCGACTCGGGGATCACGTGGAAGGCCGAGCCGATCGTGACGTCGGAGGCCTTGATGGGCGTGCCCTCGGGATCGAGCGCGAGGCGCTCGCCCTCCTTCCACATGGTGTGGTTCAGCAGCGCGACGGGGTCGCCGGCCGTGGGGTCCTCGGGCGTCGAATGCGGCGCGAGACCGCGGAAGAGCGTGATGCCGGGGATGATCGAGGCCGCCACCGCTGCGAACAGCGAGTTGCGGATCATCTTGCGCCGGCCGAAGCCCGACTCCTCGTTCGCGATCGCGAACGCTTCGATCGTGGCCTGACGGGTCTCCTCGCTGCCGCGCGTGGAGTGGCGCTCCTCGACGTACTCCCGGTCGTTCATCAGCGCCTTCGACCAGTGGATGGCGCCGACGCCGATCGCGAGCAGCGCGAACGCGATGCCCAGACCGACCCACAGGTTGTTGTTCCGGATCGAGACCATCGAGCCGTCCTCGATCGGGAACAGCATGTAGGCGGCGACCGCCCAGATGCTGGCCGCGACCGACAGGTAGAACAGGGTGTAGACCGTGCGGTTCGCGGCCTTCTCGGCCTTCGGGTCCTTGTCGGTCATCCGCACGCGGTGCGGCGGCAGACCGGGGTTCTGCACGGGGTCGGACACCGAAACGGCGAGCCCGGGGGAAGGCTTGTACGCCTCCACCGCGTGCGTGTCGCTCTCGTGCGCCATGGTGCTCCTTGTCACGTCTTCTTCGTTCGCCATGCTCAGTTCGCCGAGATCAGTTGGACTTCGCGGTGATCCACACGGTGATCGCGATCAGCGCACCGATGCCGAAGATCCACACGAACAGACCCTCCGACACGGGGCCGAGCGAACCGATCGTGAAGCCGCCGGGAGCAGGCGTGTTCTGCTGATAGAGCAGGGCTGAGATGATGTCGCGCTTGTCCTCGGGCGTGAGGTTCATGTCGTTGAAGACCGGCATGTTCTGCGGGCCCGTGACCATCGCCGCGTAGATGTGCTGAGCGCTCGTGTCCATGATGTCCGGCGCGTACTTGCCCTCGGTCAGGGCGCCGCCGGCGGCGGCGACGTTGTGGCACATGGCGCAGTTGATGCGGAACAGCTCCGCACCGCGGGCGACGTCGCCCTCTCCGTCGAGCAGGTGGTCCGCAGGGAAGTCGGGGCCGGGGGCCACGGACTGCACGTACTCCGCCATCGCGAGGATCTGCTCCTCGGTGAACTGCACCGGCTTCTGCGGGGCCTGGACATCCTGGCGCTGCATGGGCATGCGTCCCGTGGAGACCTGGAACTCGACCGCCAGCGCGCCGACGCCGTACAGCGACGGGCCCGCGTCGGTGCCCTGCAGGTCGAGGCCGTGGCAGGTGGCGCAGTTGGCCTGGAACAGCTTCTCGCCGTCATCGGCGGTCAGCGTGGTCGTGGCGGCGCTGGTCTCGCTGGTCGCGGCGACGGCCGCCGACGCCCCGGCGTAGACGCCACCGGTGATGAGCAGGCCGATGCCGATGAGGGCAGCGGCAGCCAGGGGGGAGCGACGGCCGTTCGAGCGGCGCTTCTTCTCTCGTGCCATAAGGGTGATGTAGCTCCGCTCTTACTTGAGGAAGTAGATGACGAGGAACAGCGCGATCCACACGACATCGACGAAGTGCCAGTAGTAGGACACGACGATGGCGGTGACGGCTTCCTTGTGACGGGGGCGCTTGACCGCGTAGAAGCGGCCGATGGTCAGGAGGAACGCGACGAGGCCACCCGTCACGTGCAGGGCGTGGAAGCCCGTCGTGAGGTAGAACGCCGAGGCGTACGAGTCGGCGCTGATGGGCATGCCCTCGTGCACCAGGGTGGCGTACTCCCACACCTGGCCCGAGACGAACACCGCGCCGAGCGCGAACGACACCCAGAACCAGGGCACGACGCCCCAGCCGACCAGCTTCTGCAGCAGCGGGCTCTTGAACTTGAGGCCCTCGGCTGCGAACACGCCCATCTGGCAGGTGACGCTCGAGAGCACCAGGATGATCGTGTTCACCAGCGCGAACGGCACGTTGAGGAGCTCCGTGCGGTTCGCCCACAGCTCCGGCGAGGTGCTGCGCAGCGTGAAGTAGATGGCGAACAGGCCGGCGAAGAACATGACTTCGCTGCCGAGCCAGACAATCGTGCCGACGGCGACAGGGTCGGGTCGCTTGACTGTTCTGGGAGCCGGGGCATACGTCGCTGGGGTCGTCACCCGTCCATTATTGCCGATCCGGCGGCGTGGTTTTGGCAACTTCGACATCGCGTCGAAGTTAGGTGCGCCTAAGAGGGGCCTGTGACGCAGGCAGGAGAACGCCGTCAATACGCCCTAGCTAGGATCGGCGTATGGCGCAACCGACCTGGCCCGAAGTGCTGACCACTGTTCTCTCACGCACGAACCTCAGCGTGTCGGAGGCCACGTGGGCCATGCGGCAGGTCATGCAGGGGCAGGCGACGCCGGCGCAGCTCGGAGGGTTCCTGCTGGCCCTGCGGGCCAAGGGCGAATCGGTCGAGGAGATCATCGGGTTCCGCGACGCGATCCTCGAGGCCGCCGTTCCCCTCGATGTGGACCCCAACGTCCTCGACATCGTGGGCACCGGCGGCGATCGGGTGGGCACGGTCAACATCTCCTCGACCGCGTCGATCGTCATCGCCGCGACGGGCGTGCCGGTGGTGAAGCACGGCAACAAGGCCGCCAGCTCGCAGTCCGGATCGTCGGACGTGCTGAGCGCGCTCGGCATCGACCTGCGGCTGCCGGCGGACGCGGTGGCCCGGGTGCTCGACCGCGCGGGTATCACCTTCGCCTGGGCCGCGGCGTTCCATCCGGGATTCCGTCACGCGGGTCCCACCCGTGCTGAGCTGGGCGTGCCCACCGTGTTCAACTTCCTGGGCCCGCTGGTCAACCCCGCGCGCGCGGAGGCCAACGCTGTGGGCGTCGCGAACCCCGACATCGTCCCGCTCATCACAGGCGTGTTCCGCACGCGTGGTGCCACCGCGCTCGTCTTCCGTGGCGAGGACGGGTTGGACGAGCTGACCACCACCGGCTACAGCCGCATCTGGGAGATCTCGCGCGGAGACGTGCACGAATTCGACATCCATCCGCGCGACGTCGGCCTGCCCACTGCGCAGCTGGAGGACCTGCTCGGCGGCACGCCCGACCACAACGCCGACGTTCTGCGCCGGACCCTGGCGGGTGAGCAGGGGCCGGTGCGTGACATCGTGCTGCTCAACGCCGCCGCCGGCATCGTGGCGTACCGGCTGTCGCAGGACCCGACCCAGATGCAGCGAGGGATGGTCGAGCGCCTCGTCGACGCGCTCGGCGAGGCCGCCGCGGCGATCGACGACGGCCGCGCGAGCGCCAAGCTCGACCAGTGGGTGGCGGCGTCGCAGGAGCTCAGCGCGCAGCTGCCGTCATCCTGATCCGAACGGATCGGACGCGCCGGACGTGCGCGGGCTTCGAGAAGGAGGGCGGTTGCGATGGATCCGATCGAGGCGCTGAACGAGATCGCCTTCCTGCTCGAGCGCGAGCGGGCATCGAAGTTCAAGGCCAAGGCGTTTCGCACGGCCGCGGCATCGCTGGCCGCCCTCGATGAGGACGCGCGTCGCGACCCCGAGCAGGTACGGCGCACGAAGGGCATCGGCGACTCGAGCTTCGCGGTGATCGCAGAGGCACTGGCCGGTGGCGTGCCCCGATATCTGCACGACCTGCGCGAGCGGATGGGCGGCATCCGCGGCTCGGAGCTGCGGACGCTTCTGCGCGGCGACCTGCATTCGCACAGCGAGTGGTCCGATGGGACGACGCCGATCGACGCCATGGTGGCGGCCGCCCGTGGCATGGGGCACGAGTATCTGGCGCTCACCGACCACTCGCCGCGGCTGAAGGTGGCACGCGGGCTCTCGCCCGAGCGTCTCCGGGACCAGCTCGAGGTCGTGGCCGGGTTCCAGAGCGAGGACTTCACGCTGCTCAGCGGCATCGAGGTGGACATCCTGAGCGACGGATCGCTCGATCAGGAGCCCGAGCTGCTGGACGAGCTCGACATCGTGGTCGCGTCGGCGCACTCGGAGCTCCGCATGGAGGCCGGCGCCATGACGCGGCGCCTGGTGGCGGCCGTGTCGAACCCGCGTGTGACGGTGCTGGGGCATGTCACCGGCCGACTGGTGTCAGGATCGCGCGGCACGCGACCGCCATCGAGCTTCGACGCGAGGGCCGTGTTCGAGGCGTGCGCGGAGCACTCGGTCGCGGTCGAGATCAACTCGCGTCCCGAACGGGAGGATCCGCCGGACGACCTGCTCGCCCTCGCGCTCGAGATCGGGTGCCTGTTCTCGATCGACTCCGACGCGCACGCTCCGGGGCAGCTGTCGCTGCTCGACCACGGCGCCGAGCGAGCCGAGCGCGCGGGCGTGCCTCCCGAGCGCATCGTGACGACATGGCCGCTCGGGCGGCTGCGGGCGTGGGCGTGGGGCGCGTGACGACCGCGCGCCGCGCTTTTCCATGGCTCGTCGTCGCGGGCGTGCTGGTGGCGGCGCTCAGCCTGCGGGCGCCGATCCTGGCCGTCACGCCCGTGCTGCGCGACATCGCGCGCGACCACGCGCTGGATGCCGCCACGGTCTCGCTGCTGACGACCCTGCCCGTCTTGATGTTCGCGGCGTTCACCCCGCTCGCAGCGCTCGTCATCCGGCGTGCCGGGCTGGAGCTCGCATTGCTGTCGTGCCTCGTCGCGGTCGCGGCGGGCACGCTGATCCGCGCTCTGCCGGGATACGGCTGGATGCTGGTCGGGATGGCGGTGATCGGTGTGGGGATCACGGTCGGAAACGTCGTGGTGCCGGTGATCATCGGACGCGACGTGCCGCCGCATGCGGTCTCGACCGTCACGGCGGCGTATACGGCGGCGCTGAACGCCGGGTCGCTCGTCACGACGCTGACCACGGCGGCGATCGCCGAGGTCACGGGATGGCCGCTGGCGCTGCTGCTGTGGATCTCCCTGACCGTGCTGGGGCTCGCGCTATGGGGCCTGCATCTGTGGCGTCGTCATGCTGCCGGGGTGCGTGCGGCGGGTCCGAGCGCCGTCGAGCTCGAGATCACGACCGCGACCGTGCCCGTCATCCCGGCGGAGCAGTCACGGCGCGTGCTCCGCCAGCCCATCGTGTGGCTGCTGCTGGCGACCTTCGCGTGCCAGACCGCGGCGTACTACGGGATGTCGACGTGGCTCCCGGCGATACTCGGAGACCTCACCGGCGCGGATGCCGCCGCGGCCGGCGCGCTGGCGTCGCTGTTCCAGGGCGTCGCGATCATCGGCCCGTTCATCGTGCCCGCGCTCGCGCGGCGACTGCCGCTGGTGGTTCCCGCGATGCTGATCGCGGCGTGCTGGCTGGCGTTCGCGGGCGGCATGCTGCTTGCGCCGCAGCTCTTCGTGCTGTGGGTCGTGTTCGGCGGCATCGCGCACGCGGGTGGGTTCGTCGTCATCTTCACGGCGATGGTCGACGTCTCGCGCAGCCCCACCGAGACGGCGACGATGTCGGCGGTCGTGCAGGGCGGGGCGTACGTCGCGGGAGCGGCGAGCGCTCCGGTGATCGGCCTGCTGCACGACGCGACCGGTGGATGGGCGGTGCCGCAGGCCGCGATCGTGGCCCTGACAGTGGGATTCGCGGTCTGCCTGCTCGCGGCCGTCGCGCGCGTGCGGCGCTGAACCAGCCGGCACCGCTGGGCTGCGTGTCGGTGCGTCCCGGAGCTCAGGCGAGCGCGGCGAGTACGCGATCCATCGACGTGCCCAGGCTCCAGCGACCGGCGAATTCGCGTGCGCGTTCGCCGGCCACGTCGTCGAGCCGGGGCAGCGCGGCGTCGATCGGGCCGAGGTCGAGACCGGTCGCCACCTGGACCACGCGCGGGGCGACGTCCAGGTAATCGGCAGCGGCCGCGAGTTTGGTGCGCACGCCCGCCGACATGCCGTCGCCGGTCTCGGCCGCCGCTCGGATCGCCGCGAGATCGCCGTGCGTTGCGAGCAGCGCCGCCGCGGTCTTCTCGCCCACGCCCTTCACGCCGGGGAGGCCGTCCGATGCGTCGCCGCGCAGGGTGGCGTAGTCCGCGTACTGGGCCGCATGCACGCCGTACTTGGCGAACACGACCTCGTCGGTGACGATCTCGAGGTTGCTCATGCCGCGCGCGGTGTAGATCACGCGCACGTGTCGGGCGTCGTCGATCAGTTGGAACAGATCTCGGTCGCCGGTGACGATGTCGACCGGATGCTCGGATGACGTCGCCAGCGTGCCGATCACGTCGTCGGCCTCGTGCGCGGCGGCGCCGACCGTCGCGATGCCGAGCGTGGCCAGGGCCTCGCGGATGAGCGGGATCTGCGCCTGAAGCGGATCCGGCACCTCCTCGACATCCGGTGCCGACGCGACGGTCTCGACCACGCGGTGCGCCTTGTACGTCGGGATGAGGTCGACGCGCCACTGCGGGCGCCAGTCGTCATCCCAGCACGCCACCAGGTGGGTCGGGCGGTAGGTCGTGACGAGCTTCGCGATGATGTCGAGCAGGCCGCGCACGGCGTTGACGGATGTGCCGTCGGCCGAACGCACCGTGTCGGGCACGCCGTAGAAGGCCCGGAAGTAGAGCGAGGCGGTGTCGAGCAGCATGAGGCGCGAGGTCACGAGGTTCAGTGTCCCAGATCGCCGAACCGGCGACGCTGCGTGTGGTCCTCGCGCGCGGGTTGTCAGGAGATCTCGGCTCTTCAGGAGCGGAGGCAGGGGTCGGGCCCTGAGAAGCCGAGATCTCCTGGCGAAGGGGTGGCAGCGAAGGCCGCTGGGGCTGCTTATCCGAACCCTGTCCGCCGTCAGTGGAAGTCGCGGGCGGCGTGCTTGACGCCGACGCGGAGATCTTCGAAGGCATCGGCGACGATGTTGGTGACGCCCTCGGGGGAGCGCTCCAGGATGCCGCGGGCGATGAGAGCGGGACTGTCGCGCACGACGCGGCGATAACGGTTCCAGACACCGACCGAGCAGATCACGTTCACCAGGCCGTGCTCGTCTTCGAGGTTGAGGAACGTCACACCCGACGCGGTGGCGGGCCGCTGGCGGTGGGTGACGAGACCTGCGACCTCGACGCGACGGCCGGTCTCATGTGAGCGCAGCCGTTCGGAGGGCAGCACGCCGCGGCGGTCGAGCGCCTCCCGGAAATGGGCGAGCGGGTGATCCGTGGTCGAGACTCCGGTGGCCCACAGGTCGGCGGCGAGCTGCTCGTAGCTGGTGGGATCGGCGAACAGCGGAGGCTGCACGCCGTCCACGCCGACGGGGCTGACCGTGTGCGGCAGGAACTCTGGGCGGTCCTGCGCGGCCGATCCGGCGAGCCAGATCGCCTCCCGACGCGACAGCCCGAGGCACTCGAACGCACCCGCCGTCGCGAGGGATTCGAGGTGCTTCTGCGTGATGCCGGTGCGCCGAACCAGCTCGTGCAGGTCGCGGTACGGGCCGCCGCGGTCGCGCTCGGCGACGATCCGCTCGGCCGTCTCCGTGCCGATGCCGGTCACCGCCGCCAAGCCCAGCCGCACGGCGAAGGCCCCGTCACGGCGGTGCGCGGCCGATTCGTCGGGAGCCTCCCGGTCGAACGGACCCGGCTCCGGATGCACGCGGGTCAGGCAGTCATCCTGCCCGGTCATGCTGCCGCCCCCGTCGGCGAGCGGCTCGAGCGTCTCGGTCGCCGACGAGCGGTTGAGATCCGGCCGGCGCACCTCGACGCCGTGGCGCCGCGCATCGGCGGTGAGAGAGGCGGGGGAGTAGAAGCCCATCGGCTGCGCGCGCAGCAGCCCTGCAAGGAACGCGGCCGGGTAGTGCAGCTTGATCCACGATGACGCATAGACCAGCAGCGCGAACGACAGCGAATGCGACTCGGCGAAGCCGAAGTTCGCGAATGCCTGGATACGCGCGTAGATGCCATCGGCGAGGTCGCCCGTGATGCCGTTCTCGGCCATGCCTGCGTAGAGCTTGTCGCGCAGCCGGTCGATCTTCTCCTTGCCGCGCTTCGAGCCCATCGCGCGGCGCAGCAGATCGGCATCCTCGCCCGAGCACTCGCCGACCGCCATCGCCATCTGCATCAGCTGCTCCTGGAACACCGGGATGCCCAGGGTGCGGGCAAGCACCGGCTCGAGCTTGGGATGGTCGTATGTCACGGGTTCGTCGCCCATCTTGCGCCGCACGAAGGGATGCACCGCGCCGCCCTGAATCGGACCGGGTCGGATGAGGGCGATCTGGATCACGAGGTCGTAGAACCGGCGCGGCTGCAGGCGCGGCAGCAGGCCCATCTGCGCGCGTGACTCGACCTGGAACACTCCGATCGAGTCGGCCCGGCACAGCATGTCGTAGACCGCCGCCTCTTCCTTCGGCAGGGTGGCGAGCGCCCATTCCTCGCCCGTCGAGTCGCGGATGAGGTCGAAGCAGTGCTGCAGAGCGGCGAGCATGCCCAGCCCCAGCAGGTCGAACTTCACCAGCCCCATCCACGCGGCGTCGTCCTTGTCCCACTGGATGACCGTGCGGCCGGGCATGCGCGCATGCTCGATCGGCACGACCTCACCGACGGGACGCTCGGTGAGCACCATGCCGCCCGAGTGGATCCCCAGGTGCCGCGGCGCCTTGAGCAGCTCCGACGCGTATTCGATCACCTGATCCGGGATGTCGTGATCCGGGCCGGTCTCGAGGCCCGCGCCCCATCCCTCGACCTGCCGAGACCAGGCATCCTGCTGCCCGGGCGAGAAGCCGAGTGCGCGGGCCATGTCGCGCACCGCGTTCTTCGGGCGGTACTGGATGACGTTGGCGACCTGGGCCGCGTTCTCGCGGCCGTAGCGCTCGTAGACCCATTGGATGATCTCCTCGCGGCGGTCGGAGTCGAAGTCGACGTCGATGTCGGGCTCCTCGTCGCGCAGGGTCGACAGGAAGCGCTCGAACGGCAGGTCGTACGCGATCGCGTCGACTGCCGTGATGCCGAGCAGGTAGCAGACCGCGCTGTTGGCGGCCGAACCACGGCCCTGACACAGGATGCCGCGGCGCCGGGCCTCGGCGACGATGTCGTGCACGATCAGGAAGTAGCCCGGGAAATCCTTCTGCTCGATGACCGTGAGCTCCTTCTCGATGCGTGTGCGATCGTCATCGCTCAGGTCGGGGTAGAGGCGCGGCGCCGCATCCCAGACCAGCTTGCGCAGATAGGACATCGGGGTGTGACCGGCCGGCACCTCCTGCTTGGGAAGCGCCGGACGCATGCGCCGCAAAGGGAACGCCAGTTCGTCGGCGAGTTCGACCGTGCGCGCGACGGCTCCGGGGTAGCGCGCGAAGCGCGCGGCCATCTCTGCTCCGCTGCGCAGATGGGCGGAGGCGTGCGAGGGCAGCCAGCCGTCGAGTTCGGCCATGCTCCGAGTCGATCGCACCGCCGCGACTGCAGCCGCCAGTCGGGCCTTGTCGGGTGAGGCGTAGTGCGCGTTGTTCGTGGCGAGAACCGGCAGGCCTCGCTCAGCGGCGAGGGCTGCGAGCACGTCGTTGCGCCGCGAGTCGAGCGGATCACCGTGGTCGGTGAGCTCGACCTGCACCGCATCCGGACCGAACAGGTCGACGAGGCGGTCGAGGGCGGCGGCTGCCTCCACGGGCGCGCGCGCCGGGGAGCCGGCCAGCGCGCGCCGCACGGCTCCCTTGCGGCATCCCGTGAGGATCACCCACTGCCCGTCTGCCTGCTGCGCCAGCTCGTCGAGGTCATAGAACGGACGCCCCTTCTCCGCACCCCGCAGCTGGCCATGGGTGAGGGCCCCGGCGAGACGTCGGTACCCCTCCTCGCCGCGTGCGAGTGCCAGCAGATGCTCTCCGGCCGGGTCGGGCACGCCGTTCTGCGGCGCGGGCAGTCCGAGCGACAGCTCAGCCCCGAACACGGTCTTCACCGCGGTCTCCTCGGCTGCCTCGGCGAAGCGCACCAGGCCGTAGAAGCCGTCGTGATCCGTGATCGCGAGGGCGTGCAGCCCGAGGCGCTCGGCCTCCTCGACGAGTTCCTCGGGAGACGATGCTCCGTCGAGGAAGGAGAACGACGAGTGCGCGTGCAGCTCGGCGTAGGGCACGGGGTTCTCGGGGCGCCGAATGGGCGGCGCCTCGTACGCCCCGCGCTTGCGGCTCCACGCCGGGCTGTCGCCGCCTTCGGCACCCGCCGGACGCGCGTCGGGACGACGACCGCTGAGGGCCCGCTCCAGCTCGGACCAGGGGACGGGCGGGTTCTGCCAGCCCATCAGCCGCACCGCCGTTCGTCGTCGAGGAGGGTCATGAGTACCGTCCTTCGATCCACCAGCGGTCGTCCTCCAGCACGAGCAGCCACGCGGTCTGATCGGCGTCGACCATCTGGAACCGGTGGGCGCGGCGCGCGCGCTCGGCGTCCCACTGCCGCTCGATCACCGGCCAGGGACCTGCCCAGGCTTCGATCGGGCGACCGTCGAGCACCGCAGGCGGCGCGGTGATCCCACCCCGCTCGTCGACCGCGACGGGGGCACCATCGGCTGTCAGCACGGCCGCGGACCGGCGTGCGCGGAACACTTCGCTGGGCAGCGGCGACGGAAGACTGCCGGGCCACGGCAGGTCGCGCGGCTGGGCGGGGCGCTCGGCGTCGCCCCAGGGCACGCGTCGCTCACGCTCGCTGAGCCAACGGCCGCCCGCAAGCAGCGGGGTGACGACGCCTCGGTGACCGAGCATGGCCTGCACGCGTGACATCGCGTGGTGCAGGCGCTCGTCGGGGCCCTGCCCGACGAGCGCGGGCTGATGATGCGCGGTGTCGTCGACCGCTTCTGGCTCGAGGCGCACGAGGCTCACGCCGCCGTTCTCACCGCCGAAGGGCGCATCCGGGCTCTCGAGAGTGGCCTGCAGCTGCCAGCGCACCCGGTCGACGAGCGCGGGCGCATCGAAGCAGGTGGGATGCAGCCATACGCGCTCGCTGCGTCCGCCGCGATCGTCGAGCAGGGTGATACGCACCTCGGTGCACACCAGCCCGGCTTCGTGGAGGCCGGCGATCACGTCGTCGGCCGTGGTGCGCACGGCGAACGCCACCTGATCGGCGAGCTCGAGGGGAGGCTCGAACTCGATCTCACGCGCCAGCTCGGGTGGGGGGACACGCGGCACCACGGGGCGCGAGTCGGCGCCGCCGGCCAGCGCGTGCAGCCGGGCGCCGTGTTCACCCAGCCGGTCGCGCACCGCCGCGAGGTCGAGAGAGGCGAAGTCGCCGAGGGTCTGCACGCCCAGACGCGCGAGCAGGGCGACGATCTCGTCGTCGTTCACGGCAGCGATCGTCAGGGGTGACAGGAATGCCGCGGACGCCTCGCGGGGGATGACCCGGACCGCCCCCGGACCCATCAGCCGCGCTGCCTGCTCGGCGGTGAACAGCCCGTCGGCCACGCCGGCGCGCGCGTCGGGAATGCCGCAGGCGGCCAGCTCGTCGAGCAGTGCGTTCGCTGCCTGCTCCTCGCCGCCGTAGTAGCGCGCGGGACCGCGGGCACGCACGGCGCACAGGCCGGGCCGCAGGGGCTGCACGCCCGGCGTGAGCTGCTCGATGCGCGACAGGATCGGATGGAACGCGCGCTCGTCGCGCCCCGGATCGGCCGGTACCAGCCGCAGCCGGGGGCACGCGCCCTGGGCGTCGCGCCGACGCTGACCGCGGCGCACGCCTTCGCGGCGCGCGGAAGCCGAGCAGGCGACGACCCGATTCGCGTGCATGATCGCCACCGGAGCGTCGGCCGACCCGTCCGCTGCATCGCCGTCGCTCGCACGCAGCGCGGCCCGTGCCTCGTTGTGCAGCAACGCGGTGATCGGCCAGTCGGGCAGCCAGAGGACGATGACTCTGGTCGGGGGAACATGGCTCGGAGAGACCCGATCGGGAGGCAGGATCATCCCGCCACCGCCCCGAGCCGATCGAGACGTCCCACTGGGCGCCAGGTGGGGCGTTGCGTGGCGGTATCGGTTGCGACCGCCGGGGCGCCGAGGGGACCGGGCAGCTGCACCCGCACCGAGCGAGGCACAGGGAAACGGCGGCCGATCGCCGAGACGGTCACCTCGCGCGCGGCCAGCAGGCCGTGTCCCTGGCCGAGACCGCTCCATGCGGGGTCGTGGAGGCGCAGCGTCGCCTCGGCCTGAGGCCACGCGCCCTGCACGAGCAGCACCCCGCCGCGGTCGCGCAGCTTGGCTCCGATGCGGGCGGTGTCGCCGTCGCGTGCCGCCCGAGGAGGGCGCACGGCGACGACGGGGAACACCTCGGCGACCGCCGAGGTGACGGGGAGCCAGCGGTCACCGGGCTCGGGAACGAGAGCGAAGCGCTCCAGATCGACGCCGTAGCTCTCGGCGGCCTCCGCGGCCAGCTCAGGCATCCCGATGGCCGCGCACCAGGATCCCGCACGCGACGGGGCCGACAGCAGGGCCAGCAGCAGGCTTGTGGCCGTGTCGAGGCTGTAGACCGCTCCGGGGCGCAGCCCGCCCTCCGGGAACAGAGGGGCGAGCGCGGGGTGCACGGGCATCGCGTCGACCTGTGCGCTGCGGCGCTGCATGCGAGTGATCTGCGTACGCAGGCGCTGCACCTCTGCCAGCGTGTGAGTCGCCGGCGTCCGCGTCTCCGGTGCGCCGGCTTCGGAAGCCCTGGCCCCCCAGCGGGAGGCGGTCTCGTGAAGTGCCATCCCCATCCCTCAAGAGTAGAACTGATGTTCGAAGAAGTCGATCTGGCTTCGAACGCTAGTTCGTACATCCGACATCCTGGATTCGGATGCCCGATGGGTGGGTCGGGGCGGGTCAGGCGCGTGTGAGTGCGGCGATGCCTGTGGCTGCCGATGCGACCGCGAGCAGCAGCGCGATGCCGATCAGCACGGCATGCACCGTGAGGAAGCGCGTCCGCCGACCGGTCTCATCGCGGGCGCGGGGATCTTGGGCTACGCGTCGGTAGAACGCGGGCCACACAAGTGTGTTGAAGACGGCGTTCGCGAGCAGCAGTGCGGTAAGGAGGATCGTCACTCATCGAGCCTATGACGCGCGGGTGGGCAGATGTGCCCTAACTGGTATAACGACATATCACGCACGATGAACGGCATGACAGAACCGACCTCTCCGGTGCGCCTGGTCGATCCGCATTCTCCCGCCGCTGCCAAGGTCGGTGAGCGCATCGGCGAACTGCGACGCAAAGCGTGCCTGAGCCGCCCCACGCTCGCCGACTGCGCGGACCTCGACGTGCGCCACCTGCAGCGAATCGAACGGGGACATGGCAACCCCACGCTGCTGAGTCTCATGCAGATCGCGGTCGCGCTGGAGGTGCCCCTGTCGTACCTCGTCGAGGATCTGGTGCCGGAGGACATGCCCGCCACTCGTCGGCCCTACGGTCACAGCACCCGCGACACCCAGACCCGTCGCCGCTACTTCGCCGGCAACGGAGCCCTCGAGTACTGATCGGCCGGCCCCACGGCTGGGGATGCGGTCGGATCAGACCACGAAGGCCCACGCCCACTCCCGGTCGTCGCCCGGGCGGAACCACGTGACGGTGATCGTCGTGTCATCCAGATCGCACGCACACAGGCACAGCTCGCGGGATTCTCCGGCTCGCATGTGACCCCACGGCTCGGCCTCGACGAAGAGCGGGCCATCGGCGATGTGCACGCGCACGTACTCCGCCGATTCGGCGCCCGCGTTGACGAGCAGGGGATGGGCGGCGTCGTCGCGACCCACATGCCACGGAACGCGGTATGCGAGAGGGGCAGGCGGTTCGGTGTGGTGGAGGGCTCGCAGCATGGGGCGAAGCTACGAGGGGGCGGGGACCCCGGAAGCCTTCAGGAGTGGTCGGGCGGCGAATCTGTGGAGGAATCGAGGGACTTGCGCGCTGGGGACGAGCGGCGGGGGATCCCTCTGCCCACGACCGACCCGATCCTCTTCACGCCGCGCAGCGCGCTGTGCTCGAGCCGCTCGGCGCCCGGCAGCGGCTCGAGCTCGGCGGGCAGTGCGGCCGGAGCGCCGCCGAAGGCCTTGCGCGAGGCGGCCAGGACACGTCGGCCCAAGATGTGGTTTCCTGCGCCGCCGATCGCCGCCCCCACGCCGAACGGCATCGCCTTGCCGATCACCGACGCGCCGCCGCGCCGGGCGAAGTGATGGATGAACGATGTCTTGAGGCGGTCGAGCAGCGGACCCACCGTGGCGCGGGGCAGCGTCTTGGTGACGAGCTCTCCCCAGTAGGCGGAGCGCGTGCCCGCCCCCGCCGCCTGACCGGCGAGCTGCCGCACGAGGTTCACGCCCTCGTCGCCCAGCATCAGCGTCAGCACGAGAGCACGCGCCCGGTCGGGCGATTCGATCGCGATGCCGTGCACCTCTGCGAGCGACTGGGCGAACAGCGCCGTCGCCTCGAGGAAGCCCACGGTCTCCGCGCCGGCCAGGCCCAGGGTCACGGCCGTGCCGACGCCCGGCACGACGGCCGTCGCGCCGACGGCGGCACCGCCGGTCGTCACGGCCGCCAGATACCGTCTCTCCAGGATGCGGACGATCTCATCCGCGGTCGCCTCAGGGTGTCGCAGCCGAATGGAGCGGATGTGCGCGACCACGGCAGGGCGCTGCACCCGGATGACGCGGTCGAGCACGCGCACCAGAAAAGGGTGCTCCTCGTGTCCCGCGGGCGGGAGGCCGCCCTTCCAGGGGGCGTCGGCGGGCAGCGAATGGATCTTGTGGACCTTGGCTGACACGCGGCGATCCTAGGGCGTCGGTGTGAAAGGAGGCCGAGGGCCCGCGTCAGACGTATTCGTTGGCGTGGACGAGGTCGTCGGCCGTGTCGACCTCGACCGCATACAGGTCGGAGATGTCCATGGGCCGCAGCTTCACGCCATCGTGCTGGATGGCCAGCTCGAGGCCTCGCTCGAAGTAGTCCTGGTCATCGACGCGTGCGAGGTGACGCATGAACGCCGGCTTGTCGGCGCGCGAGATGTAGTTGATGCCGACAGCCTCGCCGATGCCGCCCACGACTGTCTTCGACAGCTCGGCGATGTGTCCCTCGGCGTCGATCGTGTACTTGACCTCTTCGTCGCTGACCTTGGCGGTGTTCACGGTCACGAACGAGCGGTCCGCCTCGATGAGCGAGATGGCTCGGCCCAGCACGCGCGGGTCGAAGACCACGTCGCCGTTCATCCAGAGCACGCCCTTCTTGCCCGTGGCCTGGAGCGCGCGCAGGAGGCTCTTCGACGTGTTGGTCTGGTCGTACCGCTCGTTGTGCACGTAGGTGGCGTCGGGGAACGCGTCGATGATCGTCTCGGCACGGTAGCCCACGACGGTGGTGATGCGGGCATCCGGACCGAAGGCCGCGTGGATGTTGTCACGCTGCTGCTGCATGATCGACCGGCCGTCGTTGAGCTCGGTCAGAGGCTTGGGCAGCGCGCGACCCAGCCGCGAGCCCATGCCCGCGGCAAGGATGACGATGCGGAAAGACATGTGTTGCGCTCCCTGAAGTGCTGTGTTCGCGATCGGTTCACCGATCGGTCACCCCGATGTGCCTCCCCATGCTAGCGATGGATGCCTGGGAACGGGCAGAGATGCCGTCTGACCGGCGATTCTTGTCGTGCGTCACGGATCGGGCACATCCCGGGCGCGGCCGCCTGCAGCGTCGGAACCGGTTGCTACGGTGAAGCGGTGACCTCCTCGCCACTGGATGACGCCGCCCCGCCGACTTCGCGGGAGGGGACCGTCGCCGCGCCCGAAGGAGCGTCTCAGAAGAAGCGTCCCGCCGAGCGGCCGAAGAGCAAGCGCCCGGCCACCAAGCGCCCTGCTCCGAAGAACCCCGCGCCCAAGGAGTCGATCGCCTCGGACGAGGCGGCGAAGGAGGGTCCC
Source organism: Microbacterium sp. NPDC096154 (assembly GCF_040302945.1). Classification (NCBI taxonomy): domain Bacteria; kingdom Bacillati; phylum Actinomycetota; class Actinomycetes; order Micrococcales; family Microbacteriaceae; genus Microbacterium; species Microbacterium sp. NPDC096154. The sequence continues at coordinate 62,750 of NZ_JBEOSM010000006.1, read as the reverse complement.
GCCCGCAAGCCCGCCGCGCCGCGCAAGCCCGCCGTGCCGCGCAAATCGGCGGCGAAGGGCAAGTCGGAGGCGAAGGGCTCCGTGACATCGGGGGCGAGGCCCCGCAGCGGAACCAAGACCTCGGCCGCGCGCAACGCCTCCGGCAGGACGGCCGTGCCGCAGCCCGCCCCGGCCGGTGGGTCTCGCGTGGACGCGTCGGCCGCCGACGCGTCCACGGTCGGCCCGGTGCCGGTGGAAGCCGAACCGGCCCGGCGAGAAGAGGCGGTCATCGAGGACGCCCCCGTCACGGCGGCCCCGGTCGAGGAGGCGCCTGTCGAGGAGGCGCCGGTCGAGGCGGCCGCGGTCGAGGACGTCCCGGCAGCGGAACCCGCGTCAGCGGCAGCGTCCGCAGCCGAGGTCGGCGTCGAGGAGGCGCCTGCGTCCTCAGATGCTGTCTCTCCAGGCGCTGTCTCTCCAGGCGCCGTCGCCCCAGACGCCGTGTCCGGGGAGGAGCCGGAGGTCGCCGCCGCGCCGGCGGCCCCCGTGAGCCCGCGGCCCGACCCGGTTCCCGCGCTGGTGCTGCACGGCGTCTCCCGCGCGTACGGCGGCACGACCGCGGTGGCGGGCATCGACCTGACCGTGCCCGCCGGATCGTTCTACGGACTCGTGGGCCCCAATGGCGCCGGCAAGACCACCACGATGTCGATGATCGCCGGGCTCCTGCGGCCCGACCGGGGCGAGATCACGGTCGCTGGCGTCGACCTGGCCGCCGATCCGCGCGCGGCGAAGGCGCTGATGGGCGTGCTGCCCGACCGGCTGCGCACCTTCGACCGTCTCACGGGGCGACAGCTGCTCTACTACTTCGGCGTGCTGCGGGGGCTGAAACCCGACGTCGTGGCACAGCGCACGGCCGACCTCGCCCGGGCGTTCGACCTGACCGAGGCGCTCGGCCGCGTCGTGTCCGACTACTCCGCCGGCATGACGAAGAAGGTCATGCTCGCGGGGGCCATGATCCACTCGCCGCGCCTGCTCGTGCTCGACGAGCCGTTCGAAGCGGTCGATCCGGTGTCGTCGGCGAACATCCTCGACATCCTCAGCGCGTATGTCGCACACGGGGGCACGGTGCTGCTGTCGAGCCATGGCATGGACCTGATCGAGCGCGTGTGCACGCGAGTGGCCGTGATCGTCGCCGGCCAGGTGCTCGCCGAGGGCACCGTCGAGGAGGTGCGCGGCGAGCTCACGCTCGAGCAGCGCTTCGTCGAGCTGTCGGGCGAGGTCAGCAGCATGGAGGGCCTCGAGTGGCTGCATACATTCTCCGACTGAGGTTCGATCTGCTGGTCGGTGCGCTGCGGGGCACCGCGTCGCACGCGATCTCGCGCGCGGCGGGGCTGCTGGTTCTGGGTGCGATCGCGGCACTGGCCTGCGCGGGCACGCTCACGCTGGTCGAGACGCCGGCACCCGTCGCGTTCGCGCTCCTGGTCTTGGCCGGGTCGGCCGTCACCTTGACGTTCGCCGCGGGACCCGTGGTCGCGGGGGCGGTCGACCCCCTGGATCCCCGGCGCTTCGGCGTGCTCGGGATGCAGCCCAGCCCCCTCGCGTGGATTCTCGCCGGGGCGGGCTTCATCAGCGTGCCGGCGATCGCCGTGCTCGCCTTCGACATCTCCGCAGCGATCGTGTGGGCCGCGCACGGCGTGCCCGCGATCGTGAGCGTGCTCGCCGCCGTCCTGCATGCGGCCACGTGCGTGCTGCTCGCGCGCCTGAGCATGGCGTTCGGCTCGGCCGTGCTGCGCACGCGCCGCACGCGCGAGCTCTCGGGGCTGTTCGTGCTCGGCATCCTCGTGGTGCTGGTGCCGGTCATCGTCTTCCTGTCGTCGCTCGAGTGGCGCGGACGCGTGCCGAGCGCGCTCGCCACGGCGGCCGAGGTGCTCGCTGTCACGCCTCTCGGAGCCGCCGCCGCCTTCCCAGGCGCCCTGGCTCTGGACGACGGACGCGCCGCATGGTTCGCAGCGCTCGTCGCGGTCGGCACGCTGGCGCTCGCCGCGTTCGGGTGGCGTCGCGTCGTGGAGCGCGCGCTGACGACGATCGACAACCCCGCCGAGGCGCGGGGCCGAGGCGGCCTCGGCTGGTTCGCACTCGTGCCGGGCACGCCCGGGGGAGCGATCGCGGCGCGGGGGCTCGTGTACTGGCTGCGCGACAGTCGATACCTCGTCAACATCGCCATCATCCCGATCGCCGGCCTCCTGCCCGCCGTGCCGCTGCTCATCGCGGGCGTGCCGGCGCCCGTCGTGGCGCTCGTGCCGGTGCCCATCATGGCGCTGTTCTTCGGATGGCTGCCGCACAACGACGTGGCATACGACTCGAGCGCCGTGTGGATGCACATCGCGAGCGGGGTGCGCGGACTGGCGGACCGGGTCGGGCGCCTCGTGCCCGTGACCGTGATCGCCGTGCCTGTGCTGGCCATTGCGATCCCGATCGCGACCGCCGTGTACGGCCGCTGGGCCGTGCTGCCGGCGATCGCGGGTGTGGCCGCGTGCCTGTTCCTCACAGGCCTGGGCCTGTCGAGCATCGCGTCGGTGCTCGCCCCCTACGCGGTGTCGCGCCCCGGCGACAGCCCGTTCCAGCAGCCCCAGCGATCCGACTCGACCGGCGTCGCCGCCCAGGCGGTGGTGATGATCGGCGCGATCGCCCTCAGCGCGCCGGCCCTCTGGCTGGGATGGTCGACCGTGACCGAAGGGGTCGAGCACGCCGTGACGACGATGTGGACGGGGCTCGGCATCGGGATCGGCGTGCTGCTGGCGTGCGTGGCGATCGGGTCGTGGCTCTTCGAGCGTCGCCAAGACCGGACCATGGCCTTCGCGAGCACGACCTGACCCGCCTTCCGTCTCCCGTGCGCCCCTGCCGTCCCCCTCGTGCGCGGCTAGACTCGGGCGCATGAGCACCCCCCTCGACACCCCTGGAGACGGCGGCACCGCGCTGCTCGACCGCGAGCTCGAGAAGCTCCTCGAAGAGGAGAACATCGAACCGGGCGACCACGAGCGCTTCTCGCACTACGTCAAGAAGGAGAAGATCCTCGAGTCGGCGCTCACCGGCAAGCCCGTGCGCGCGCTGTGCGGCAAGAAGTGGACGCCGGGCCGTGATCCCGAGAAATTCCCGGTGTGCCCCACCTGCAAGGAGATCTACGAGTCGCTGAACTCGTGACCCGGGCTCACGCGTCGGCGGCGTCGCGGTAGACGGTCGGGATCGCCGGGTCCGAGCGGCTGAGAGCAAGCGCCCGGAGCGGCAGCTCCTCGCGCACGCGGAGGTGGTGCTCGCGCGCGGCAGCGACGCCTCGGGTTCCCTCATAATCCGCAACCGGCTCGCCCCCGATGACGAGCGGCACCTGCAGCGGTCGCGCGTCCGGGTGCTGCGAGGGGTCGGCGAGCGACTCGAACCCGTCTGAGACGACGACCAGCTCCTGCGTGGCGACGCCGTTCTCGAGGCTGCGGAACGCGGTCTTGCGCCCGCCCTGGGAGCCCTTGCCCTCGGCGCTCTTGGCCACCGCGACCCATCCGCCCGCGTCGTCCTGGCGTGCGACGAGCTTGTAGACCATGCTCGCGGTCGGGTACCCCGATCCGGTGACGACCGACGTGCCCACGCCGTAGGCGTCCACCGGGGATGCCGCCAGCGCGGCGATCGCGAATTCGTCGAGATCGCTCGTGACGGTGATCCGGGTGTTCGTCGCTCCGAGCGAATCGAGCTGCGCGCGCACGGTGGCCGCCACGGTGGGCAGGTCGCCCGAGTCGATGCGCACGCCGCCGAGGGATGTACCGGCGACGTCGATCGCCGTCTTGACGCCCTGCTCGATGTCGTAGGTGTCGATCAGCAGCGTCGTGTCGGTGCCGAGCGCATCGACCTGGGCGCGGAAGGCGTCGGCCTCGCTGTCGTGCAGCAGGGTCCACGAGTGCGCGGCGGTGCCCATGGTCGGGATGCCCCAGCGTCGGCCCGCTTCGAGGTTGCTGGTCGCGTCGAAGCCGGCGATGTAGGCCGCGCGCGCCGCGGACACGGCCGAGGACTCGCCCGCGCGGCGCGATCCCATCTCGGCCAGCGGGCGATCGCCTGCGGCGATGCTCATGCGCGACGCCGCGGTCGCCACGGCCGAGTCGTGGTTCAGCACGCTGAGGGCGAGGGTCTCGAGGATCACCGCGTCCGCGAAGCTGCCCTCCACCGTGAGGATCGGAGAACCCGGGAAGTAGAGCTCGCCCTCGCGGTAGCCCGTGATGGAGCCGCCGAACCGGTAGTTCTCGAGATAGGCGACGGCCTCGGCGCTGACGACGCTCTCGTCGCGCAGGAACCGCAGTTCGTCGTCGGCGAAGCGGAAGTCGCGCAGCAGCTCGAGCAGCCGGCCCGTGCCGCCCACGACACCGAATCGCCGGCCGCCCGAGAGGCGGCGGGCGAACAGCTCGAACACGCAGTGGCGGTGCGCCGTGCCGTCGCGCAGAGCGGCATCCAGCATCGTGAGCTCGTAGCGGTCGGTCATCAGAGCCGTCGAGGCGCGCATGGGAGCAAGACTAGTGGGGCCGTGATCGGCGGGCTGCCACGCGCGACACCTCCGGGCCCGACGGCTCGGCGGGTACGCTGGGACATCATGAACGACGCGCCGATCGGCATCTTCGACTCGGGGGTCGGCGGGCTCACGGTCGCGCGGGCGATCGGTGACCAGCTGCCGCGTGAGTCGCTGCTCTACATCGGCGACACCGCGCACTCGCCGTACGGTCCCAAGCCCATCGCCGACGTGCGCCGCTACGCGCTCGAGGTGCTCGACACGTTGGTCGACCAGGGCGTGAAGATGCTGGTGATCGCCTGCAACACCGCGTCCGCCGCCATGCTCCGCGACGCACGCGAGCGCTATTCCGTGCCGGTCGTCGAGGTGATCGGTCCCGCCGTCCGCACCGCGATGTCGACGACCCGCAACGGCCGGATCGGCGTGATCGGCACGGTGGGCACGATCGGCTCGGGTGCCTACCAGGACATGCTGGAGGTGAACCCCGGCATCGAGGTCTTCACCGCCGCGTGCCCGCGCTTCGTGGAGTTCGTCGAGGCCGGCGACACGGACTCGCCGCAGGTTCTCGCCGCCGCAGAGGAGTACCTGGCGCCGCTGCGCGAGGCGGGCGTGGACACGCTGGTGCTCGGCTGCACGCATTACCCCTTCCTGAAGGGCGCGATCAGCTACGTCATGGGGCCGGATGTCTCGCTCGTCTCGAGCGACTCCGAGACCGCGAAGGACGTCTACCGTCAGCTGGTGAGCCGCGACCTGCTCGCCGGTCCCGACGCATCGCCGCGTCACGAGTACGAGGCGACCGGGGCGGCGACGGCCGACTTCATCGCGCTCGCCAACCGCCTGCTCGGCCGCGAGGTGCGCGACGTGCGCCTGGTGCGCACCGGCGCCATCGACCTGAGCGCGCTCTGACGCGACGGCACATCCATCGACGCCCGACACATCCATCGACACTCGACACATCCGATCGACGGAAGAGGACCCATGACCACGACGCGTGCCGACGGGCGCACCCCCGCCCAGCTGCGACCCATCACGATCGAGCGCGGCTGGAGCAGCCAGGCCGAGGGATCGGCGCTGATCAGCTTCGGCGGAACCAAGGTGCTGTGCACGGCGTCGTTCACCAACGGCGTGCCGCGCTGGCTGACCGGCAAGGGCAAGGGCTGGGTCACGGCCGAGTACGCGATGCTGCCTCGCGCCACGAACTCGCGCAACGATCGCGAGAGCGTCAAGGGACGTGTCGGCGGCCGCACGCACGAGATCTCGCGCCTGATCGGACGGGCCCTGCGCGCCGTGGTCGACACCAAGGCGCTGGGTGAGAACACGATCGTGATCGACTGCGACGTGCTGCAGGCCGACGGGGGCACGCGCACGGCCGCCATCACGGGTGCGTACGTGGCGCTCGCCGACGCGATCGAGTGGGGGCGCGAGAAGAAGTTCATCGCGCAGAAGGCTCAGGTGCTGCGAGACTCCGTATCCGCCGTGTCGGTCGGCATCATCGACGGCGAGCCCATGCTCGATCTCGCCTACGTCGAGGATGTGCGCGCCGAGACCGACATGAACGTCGTCGTCACGGGGCGCGGCCTGTTCGTCGAGGTGCAGGGCACCGCCGAGGGCGCGCCGTTCGACAAGGCCGAGCTCGACGCGCTGCTCGAGCTGGCCGTCGCGGGCGCCGCCGACCTGCGCGTGCACCAGCTCGCCGCGCTCGACGAGCCCGCGGGGGCCTGACCGTGCACATCGTGCTGGCCACGCACAATGCCCACAAGGTCGCCGAGTTCCAGGGCATCGTCGCGCGCGTGCGCCCCGACCTGGAGGTCGTGTCCTATGACGGGCCCGAGCCGATCGAGGACGGCACGACGTTCGCCGAGAACGCGCTGATCAAGGCACGGACGGCTGCCGCACACACCGGCTTGCCGGCGCTGGCCGACGACTCGGGCATCTGCGTCGACGTGCTGGGCGGATCGCCGGGCGTCTTCTCGGCGTACTGGGCCGGCCACGCGAAGGACGACCACGCGAACCTCGCGCTGCTGCTCGATCAGCTCTCCGACATCCGGGATCCGCATCGCGGCGCGCACTACAACTCGACCATCGCGCTCGTCACGCCCGCCGGCGCGGAGCACACCGTCGAGGGCATCTGGCCGGGACGCCTCGCCACCGCCGCGCGCGGCGCGGGCGGCTTCGGCTACGACCCGATCTTCATCCCCGCGGAGCAGGATGGCCGCGCGCCGGATGGGCCCGAGCGCACGGTCGCGCAGCTCACCGCCGAGGAGAAGAACGCGGTCTCGCACCGGGCTCGCGCGTTCGTGGCGCTGCAGCCGCTGCTCGCGGCTCTCTGACAGGGGGTCGTCGCTCGCAGCGTCAGTGCACGACCGCGAGCAGAACGCCGACCAGCACGAACAGCGAGCCGAAGATGCGATTCAGCAGCCGCTGGCCGGACGAAGTCGCGGTGAGGCGTGCGAGTCCACGGGCGGCCACGGCGAAGAAGCCCCACATCACGACGATGTCGATCGCCACCACGGTCGCGGCGAGCACGGCGTACTGCAGCGGCAGGGGCTGGCCGGGGCGGATGAACTGCGGCACGAACGCGACGAAGAACACGATCGCCTTGGGGTTGGTGAGGTTCACGAGCAGGCCGCGCCGGAACATGGACCAGGCGCCCTCGCGCCGAGGCACGGCCACCACCCCGTCGTCCTCGACCACCGTGGGCCGTGCCAGGAACTGCCGCACGCCGAGGAAGACGAGGTACCCGGCGCCCGCGTAGCGGATGATCTCGAACAGCACGGGGGAGGCGGCCACGAGGGCGCCAAGGCCCGCGGCGACGATCGCGATGTGCACCAGCAGGGCCGCCTGCTGGCCCAGGATGCCCCAGATCGCGCGGCGCCATCCCGATGCGATCGAGTTCGCCATGGTGTTGACGGCACCCGCTCCCGGCGTCAGCGAGATGACGACGCCCGCACCGAGCAGCGCGAACCAGAGCGAGAGCGACACGAGATCCGATCCTATGGCCGGCGCGGCCGTCGCCTCGGCACGGACGGAGCCCGGGAGTGAGAACGGGTCTCGTTCCCGACAGCGCGAAAGGGCCTGGGGCGGCGACTCCCCGGACGTAGCCTGTGGGCATGCACGACCATGCACGCGGACTCTCGTCAGGCGCTCACCGTCGCCCGCTGGCCGTGTCGCTCGCGCTCACCGCCGCCGTGTTCGCCGTGCAGGTGGCCGGAGCCATCCTGACCGGGTCGCTCGCGCTGCTGGCCGATGCGGCCCACATGATGACCGATGCCGCGGCGCTCGTGGTCGCGCTCTTCGCGAGCACCGTGGCGGCGCGACCGGCCGACGAACGGCGCACGTACGGCTACCAGCGCGCCGAGGTGCTCGGCGCGCTGGTCAACGGTGTGGTGCTCATCGTGCTGTGCGTCTGGATCGCGGTCGAGGCGGTCGGCCGGCTCTCCGCGGAAGCCGAGGCGGAGATCGCGGGTGGCTGGATGCTCGCGGTCGCGGCGGCGGGTCTGGTCGCCAACCTCGTGGCCGCATGGCTGCTGCGTCATGCCCAGAAGCAGAGCATGAACGTGCGCGGCGCGTACCTCGAGGTGCTGGGCGACCTGCTGGGGTCGGTCGCGGTGATCGTCGCCTCCGCGGTCATCCTGCTGACGGGATGGACGCGCGCCGATGCGATCGCGTCGCTGGCGATCGCCGTGTTCATCGTGCCGCGTGCGATCGGGCTGCTGCGCGAGGTGTTCTCGGTGCTCGCCGAGTCGGCGCCGAGGGGAACGGCCGTGGCGGACATCCGCGCGCACATCCTCGGCGCACCGGGCGTGCGGGACGTCCACGATGTGCATGTGTGGCAGCTGACGCGCGGCGCCCCGGTGTTCACGGCGCACGTGGTCGTGGATCGTGAGGTGCTGGACGGCGGCGGGGCGGCAGCGCTGCTCACGAACCTGCAGGAGTGCCTCGCCGATCACTTCGATGTGGCCCACTCGACCTTCCAGTTCGAGGCCGTCGGGCACGAGGACCGTCACAACGCCCACCGCTGACAGGGCGCGTGCGTCAGTCCTCCCGCACGACGTCGGCCGGCGACTTGTCGGCTCGCAGGCCTCGCCAGCGCGGCTGCCGGAGGTTGCCGCCGGGAGTCCACTCCGCGAACTCGACCTCGCCCACCAGCTCGGGCCGTACCCAGAGCGCGTCGCGCGTGTCGGGCCGCGGCACGCCGTGCAGGGGGTTCTCGTCGGTACGCAGCGGCTCGAGCTGATCCCAGAGGCGTCGCAGCGCGCGCTCGCTGAAGCCCGTGCCGACGCGACCCACGTACCGGAAGCCGTCCTCGTCGGGCACGCCGAGCAGCAGTGAGCCGATCGTGCCCTCCCGTCCGCCGCGGCCGGGCCGGATGCCGGCGATCACCACCTCCTGCGTGCGTGTGAGCTTGAGCTTCATCCAGCGGTCGGAGCGGCCGGCGCGGTAGAGGGAGTCGGGGTCTTTGGCGACGACGCCCTCGAGATCGTGCTCGCGCGCGATGGCGAGCGCGACATCGATGTCGTCGAAGACCGGGGGCACGTCGATCGCCGCGCCCGCGGCGCGCGCGATGCGCTCGAGCACCTCGCGTCGCTCGGCGAGGGGGCGGCGCGTAAGGTCGGCGCCATCCGCCGCGAGCGCGTCGAACAGGTAGAGCCGGGCGGGCGTGCGCCGGGTCTCTGCCGCGATCTCGCCCTGCTTGGTCAGGTGCATCCGGTTCTGCAGCAGCGAGAAGCTCGGGCGCCCCCGCGCGTCCAGCGCGACGATCTCGCCGTCGACCACGGCGTCCTCGGCCGCGAACGCCGCGGCTCCCGGGGCCGTGAGCTCGGGGTAGCGGTCGGTGATGTCCGTGCCGCTGCGGGCGTACAGCCGCAGTCGCCCGTCTCCCCACACGCCCAGTGCCCGCACGCCGTCCCACTTCATCTCGGCCCACGCGCCGCCGCCCATTGCGCGGGCCAGCGCCGGTGTGACGTGTGCGGCGAGCATGGGCGAGGGCGGCGGGGCCTCCGTCGGGCTCGACTGTTCCGGACCCGCTGGCGGGGGCGCGGGGGATGCGGCAGGCAAGGGAGCGGCCTCGGCTTCGGCGACGGCCCGCGGCTCGCTCGGCGGGGCGGGGGGCCGCGTGTCCGTCCCGTGCTGCTCTTTCATCCGATGCAGCAGCCACTGCGATTTCTCACCCTGGCCGTTCGTGCGGATGAGCACGAGGCGCACGCCCGTCGCGAGCGGGCCATCCGGTCGGCCGTGCAGCGTGAAGATCACCTCGTCGTCGCGCCACTTCTCGAGGTCGTACGTGCCGGTATCCCAGATGTCCATGTGGCCCGCGCCGTACTCGCCTTTCGGGATGTCGCCCTCGAACGTCGCGTAGGCGAGCGGATGGTCCTCGGTCTGCACCGCGAGGTGGTTGCGGCCGGTGGTCTCGGGCACGCCCTTGGGCACGGCCCAGCTGGCGAGCACCCCGTCGCGTTCGAGCCGCAGGTCGAAGTGCAGCCGGCGCGCCTCGTGCCGCTGGATCACGAAGCGGGGGGCACCGCCGTCCGTCGGGTCGAGCGACCCGCCCATCGGCTCGGGTGTCTTCGCCGCGTCACGCTTGGCGACGTAGCGTGCCAGGGCGGCGTCGGGGTCGGGGGCGTCGATCGGCGCGAGAGGGTCGCCCATCCGCTGCACGCGCTCGAGCACCTCGTCGAACCGCAGGTGACGCAGACCCGGGTCGTCCAGCTCGTCCCACGTGCGGGGGGCGGCGACCCACGGCTGCACGCGGCCGCGCAGAGAGTAGGGCGCGATGGTCGTCTTCTTGCCGTTGTTCTGGCTCCAGTCGACCAGCACCCGTCCCGGCCGGACGGCCTTGCTCATCGAGCTCACGACCAGGTCGGGATGATCGGCCTCCAATGCCTGTGCGAGGGCCTTCGCGACGGCCGACACCTGCGCGCTCGTCTGCGTGCCGGCCAATCGCGCGTACAGGTGGATGCCCTTGCTGCCGCTCGTGACGGGCAGGGGATCGAGCCCCATGTCGGTCAGGATGGCGCGCGCCAGCCGCGCGACCTCGGCGCACTCGGGCAAGCCCATGCCGGGGCCCGGATCGAGGTCGAGCACCAGACGGTCGGGGGCGCCCGGTGAGCCGTCCGGCGCGAACCGCCACTGCGGCACGTGCAGCTCGAGGCTCGCCACCTGCGCCAGGTAGACCAGCGTCGCGACTTCGTCCACGAGGGGGTACGCCTTCGGCCCCGTGGAGTGCTGGATGCTCTGCCGGGGGATCCAGTCGGGGGCGCCGCGCTCGAGATCCTTCGCGAAGAACGAGGGAAGCGGGGCGTCCGCGGTGCCGACGCCCTCGACCCAGCGCTTCCGCGTCACCGGACGACCGGCGACGTGGGGCAGCAGCACCGGGGCGATGCGGGTCACGTAGTCGATCACCTCGCCCTTGGTGGTGCCCGTGGCGGGGTAGAGAACCTTGTCGAGGTTCGTCACGCGCAGGCGGCGCCCCGCGATCCGCACCGTCTGCTCGCCAGCCATGGGCCCAGGCTAAGCGCCCGATCGCCTCTGAAATCAACCCCCTGGCAGTGACGGGTGTGACAGGTGTTCACTGAGGGGCATGCGATCGATCTGGAAGGGCGCGCTCACCTTCGGGCTCGTCAACGTGCCGGTCAAGGTCTACGCCGCGACCGAGGACCACGATGTGAGCCTGCACCAGGTGCACAACGCCGACGGCGGGCGCATCCGGTACCAGCGGCGGTGCGAAGTGTGCGGGCAGGTGATCGCCTACTCCGACATCGATCGCGCCTACGACGACGGCGACCGCACGGTGGTGCTGACCGACGACGACCTCAAGTCGCTGCCCTCCGAGCGCAGCCGTGAGATCGACGTGGTCGAGTTCGTGCCGAGCGATCAGGTCGACCCCATCACGTACGACAAGTCGTACTACCTCGAGCCCGACTCCGCGTCGCCGAAGGCCTACGTGCTGCTGCGACGCACTCTCGAGCAGACCGATCGCACCGCGATCGTGCGCTTCTCGCTGCGGCAGAAGACGCGCCTCGCCGCGCTGCGGGTGCGGGGCGATGTGCTGATGCTGCAGACGCTGCTCTGGTCGGACGAGGTGCGGGAGGCCGCCTTCCCGGCGCTCAAGGAGTCGGTGCGGATCTCCGAGAAGGAGCTCGAGCTGTCCGCGAGCCTCGTCGAGAGCTTCTCGAGCGATTTCGACCCGGATCAGTTCGTCGACGAGTACCAGAAGGAGCTGCGCACGCTGATCCAGGCGAAGCTCGAGAAGGGCGACGCGATCGACACCGACGCCACGTTCGGCGAGCAGGAGGAGGAGGGCGGCGAGGTCATCGACCTGATGGCCGCGCTGCGCGCCAGCGTCGAGCGCTCGCGGGCGTCACGCGGCAAGGACGCGTCGTCCTCCGACCGGGACGAAGCGGCGGACGACGCCGCCTCGGACGACAAGACGACGAAGAAGTCGAAGAGCAAGCGGTCGTCGAAGAAGGCGTCCTAGCCGAGCGGGTGGGCCGGCCTCACAGCCTGATGTCGGGAGTGCCGTCGCCGTCGATGTCGGCGCCGCGCTCGAACACCTCGCGCTCGAGCACCAGCTCCTCCACGGGCGGCGGTGTCGCGATGCGCTGTGCCTTGCGGCGCTCGGCGAGATAGTGCCACAGCGTCACGAGCGCGGTGCCCGCGACCGCGACGATCAGGATGAGGTCGATGTACTCCGTCACGAGGTCGCGCACGAGCGGGATGTACGCGATCACGTAGCCCAGCATCGTGAGGCCGAAGCCCCACAGCACGGCGCCGATGAGGTTGTACAGCGAATAGCGCCGCCACGGCATGTGCCCCACGCCGGCAGCCACGGGCGCGAAGGTGCGCACGACGGGCACGAAGCGCGCGAGCACGATCGTGATGCCGCCGAATCGCTCGAAGAACGCGTTGGTGCGCTCCACATTCTTCGTGCTGAACAGCCCCGACTCCCGCCGCTCGAACACCGACGGGCCGCCCTTGTGGCCGATGAGATACCCCACCTCGCCGCCGAGGAAGGCGGCGAGAGCGATGAGGCCGCTCGCGACCCAGATGTTCACGCCGAAGACATCGTTCGTGTGGGTCAAGAGGCCCGAGATGATCAGCAGCGTGTCGCCCGGCAGCAGGAAGCCGACGAGCAGACCCGTCTCGGAGAACACGATCAGGCACACGACCAGCAGCGCCCATGGCCCCGCGGTCTCGATGATCGCCTGCGGGTCCAGCCAGGGAATGAGGGCAGAGGGGTGCACCGGTGATCCCGTCTTCGGTTTCAGCTGCTGTGTCAGGGCGGGGGCTCCCTGGTGCGGAAGGTGGGACTTGAACCCACACGCCGTGAGGCACAGGAACCTAAATCCTGCGTGTCTGCCAGTTTCACCACTCCCGCGCGCGATCAGTCTACTGACGTCCGCGCGGCGATCCCGGGGGCTGTCGAGGTCTCTCGGGATATCGGTGACGATCAGGAGAACGTCTCGGGGGAGGTCTACCAGGGCGGCGCACATGTCTGCTAGGAACGGGGCACGCGGAATGTTCGCATGCCGGAAAGGCCTCGATGTCGCCGGCAGTGGGGTGCGATCCGGCTGAGCCGGGGACGGGAGCGGCCGGGTGGGACGCGAGCGGGCGATGGGTAGGAAGCGCTCATGGCTGAAGTCCGCCATCGGTGGGATCGCGGTGCTGCTGCTGGCTGCGGTGGCGCTCGTCGTCCCGGCCACGACCGCCGGCGCGGCCGACCAGGTGCCGTTCACGTCTCGCTATTCGGTGAACGCGAACGGCAATCTCATCACGATCGGCAACAGCCTGATGACGTGCGCCTCGACCGTGTCCAACTGCGCCGGCATGCGCAACGGCACCGTCACAGGATCCGCGGCGAACAACAACGACAAGCAGATGGTGTTCATCGACGCCGACAACAGCGCCGCCACGAGGAACTCGTCGATGTCGCGGCTGAACATCCCGGCGGGCTCGACCATCCTGTTCGCGGGCCTGTACTGGGGCGCCTCGCTCGCACAGAACCCGAATTGGGGCACGGGAACCGCCGGCAGCGCGTCGCGCATCAATCAGATGTCGCTGCGGGTTCCCGGTTCCGACGCCTACACCACAGTGAACGCGAGCACCGCAGGCGACGCGCAGTTCGGCCCCAACTACGCCTCCAGCGACACCCTGGCGGCATACCAGCGCTTCGCCGACGTCACGTCGCTCGTACGCGCCGGTGGCGCGGGCGACTACTGGGGCGGCAACGTCGAAGGCACGACGGGCACGCGTGGAGGCGGGTTCTTCGCCGGCTGGGGCCTCGCCGTCGTGTACTCGCACCCCAGCGAGCCGATGCGCAACATCACCGTGTTCGACGGCTTCCAGGAGGCGAACGCGTCGTTCACCGGCGAGAAGAGCTTCACGATCTCGGGCTTCAAAGCGCCGACCACGGGCACCGTGAACGTCAACGTGTCGGCGATCGCGTACGAGGGCGACCGCGGCACGACCGGCGATTACATGAAGCTCAACAACACGCAGCTCGCCACGGCGCTCTCTCCGGGCTCGAATTTCTTCGATTCGGCGATCGGCTACAACGGCGCAAACGTCACGACGCGCACGCCCAACTACGTCAACAACCTCGGCTACGACATCAAGAACCTCGGCGCCAACGGATCGATACCGAATGGGGCGACCACGGCGCGTGTGTCTTTCGCGACCAGTGGCGATGGATATCACCTCGGAATGGTCGCGACGTCGATCAACCTGTGGGCGCCCGATTTCACGTCGTCGTCGAAGACCGCGGTGAATCTCAGCGGAAATGCGCCCGCTCAGCCGGGTGACGTCATCCAGTACACCGTGCGATACAACAACACCGGCGCCGGCGCCTCGCTGGGATCGGTGTCGTCGGATCCGCTTCCCGACGGGCTCGAATACGTGCCGGGATCCCTTGTGCTGCAGGCGAACCCCGGCACGCCGGGGCTCCCGCTGAGCCTGAGCGATTCCGCCGGCGACGATCGAGGAGAGTACATCGCGAGCGACCGCACCGTTCGCGTCCGCCTCGGCCAGGGCGCCGGTGCGACACAGGGCGGCACCATCAATCCGGGCCAGTCGGCGCAGTACACCTTCCAGGCGCGCGTGCTGCCATCCGCGGCGGGTGAGACGATCACGAATGTCGCGCCGCTCGACTACACCGTCCAGGATCTGGGCGATGTCGCGGGCTACCCGGTGACCTCCAATCCCATCGGCGTGGTCGACCAGGTCGACGTCTCGATCGAGAAGTCGATGTCGCCCGATCCGGTGGTCGCAGGCGATGAGGTCGTGTCGACGCTCACCGTGCGCAATGCGGGGCCGTCGGACGCCACCGGCGTGGTCGTCGACGACCCGACTCCCGCGGGGCTGCGCTTCACATCGGCGACGACCTCTCGCGAGGGGCTCGCGTGCCCCGTTCCGGCGGCGGGACGCCCGTTCCGCTGCACGATCGGCGACCTGGCAGACGGGGAGAGCGTGACGATCACGCTGCGCGCCGTCAGCTCGGCGACCTCCACGGCGGCCCAGTTCACCAACGTGGCCCAGGTGAGGGCTGCCGAGCAGGACGTCGACCCCGCCAACAACCTGGCCGCCGCCAGCGTGCAGGCGACCCAGCAGGCGGATCTGTCGATCGAGAAGACGGCCGACGCCGCCACGGTGGTGCCGGGACGCGACGTCACCTACACGCTGACCGTGCGCAACGACGGGCCATCGACGGCGCGGGCGGTGACCATCAACGACGCGGTGCCGCAGTCCAGCCAGGGGGTGCTGTCGCTGGTCTCGGCGTCTTCGACGACCGAGGGCGTCACGTGCGGGGCGCTGCAGGGCTCCAGCACGGTGACCTGCTCCCTCGCGGAGCTCGCGCCCGGAGCGACGGCGGTCGTCACCGTCGTGGCCAATCTGTCGGCCGGTGCATCCGCTCCCGGCCAGTTCGAGAACACGGCGACGGTGGCCTCGCAGACCCCGGATCCCGATCCCTCGGACAACTCGGCGAGCGTGACCGGCGGCATCGGCACGCCGAGCGTGGACATCCGGGTGACGAAGAATGCCGTCGCGCCGACGGCGACCGCGGGCGGAGCGGTGCGCTTCGTGATCAGCGCCACGAACTTCGGTCCATCGCACGCGGGCCGGGTGGAGATCGTCGACACTCTGCCGGCGGGGATCACGGCCACGTCGGCCGTGCCGTCGCGCGGGTCGTGCGCGATCGACGGGCAGACCGTGACGTGCGAGGTCGAGGGCCTCAACGCTGGACCCGCCGAAGGGCAGGCCGGCGCCACGGTGGTCATCACCGTGTACGGCACGGTGGGCTCGGACGTCGCTCCCGGCGCGGTGCTCGAGAACGCCGCAGCGGCTCCCTACCCCGGCGACCGCAACCCCGGCGACAACACCGCCACAGCCCAGGTCGAGGTCACGGCGGCGGTCGACCTGGCCGTGGCCAAGAGAGCGGAGGACGCCGACGGCGACCCGCAGACCCGCGTGCCCACCCCAGGCGTGCCCATCACGTACGTCATGGATGTGACGAACACCGGTCCCTCGATCGCGCGTGACGTGCGACTCGACGACGAGGTGCCCGCCGTCTTCGACTTCGTCTCGGCCGCCGTCTCGTCCGGCACATGCGACGGAGGGTGGGACGCCGCCGAGGCGTCGCCTCACGCCTGGGGCTGCGACCTCGGCGACATCGCGGTGGGCGACACCGTCACCGTGCGGCTGACGGTCGTCGTGCCGAGCGGCGCGACGGGCGTCCCGGATCCGCTCGCGCAGGTCGCGAACGTCTACGAGCAGGATGACCCGGCCCTGGATCGCGACACCAACGACGGCAACAACACCGCGACGTCCATTCTCTCAGGCGGCCCGCAGGCGGATCTGGCGATCGTGAAGGAGTACGGCGAACTCGCCGGTGCGGGACCGTTCGTGCCCGTGGACGAGCTGGCCGCGGGCGAGGACGCGGTCATCCGGCTCTCGGTGAGCAATGCGGGCCCGGATGCCGCCGCGAGCCCGATCATCACCGACGTGCTGCCGGATGGGCTGCTCGTGGACGCCGGTGACCCGGGTGCGATCTGGAGCACCGGCGCGACCTGCGACTACGACCCGGGCTCGCGCGCGATCGAGTGCGTCGCGAACGGCGTGCTGGCGGTCGGCGATGAGATCATCGTCTTCGCACGGGTCACCGTGGCGCCGGATGTCGAGGACGGCACCGTGATCGCGAACACCGGCACGGTGCGCGACGGCGGCGGCACGATCGATCCGGTCGACGCGAACAACGCGTCGACCGTGACGGCGCCGGTGCGAGCGGTCGCCGACGTCACGGTCACGAACATGCAGGTGCGGGAGTTCGCCCCGCCGCCGGAGGGGCCGGATGCCGCGACGCCGGAGCAGCCGTACGTGGTGCCGCCTGACCCGGACGATCCCGAGACGCACGCGCTGCCGGTGGGCTCGGTGTCGTCGCTGACCATGACCATTGCGAACAACGGCCCCGCCGTCGCTCGGGACGTGCGCGTGCGCCTCGCGACGACGCTCGACGAGCTGGGCGTCGCGTCGACGTCGGACCTGCAGCTGATCGCGTATTGGAACGGCGTGTACGTCGAAGGCGACGACGCCTGCGAGCTGACCGACGGCGAGATCACGTGCCTGCTGCGCAACGTGAACGGCGACGGCAGTGTGCGCGGCCCCGACGGGCAGCTCACCGCCCTGGCACCCGGAGCCGATGCGGCCGTCGAGTTCGCGGTGTACATCGCTGTGCCCGCCGACGGCGTGCCGGGGCGACGCGGGGATCTCCAGGCGACGGTCTCGACGGCCACGCCCGAGACCAACGCCGCGAACAACGCCGACGAGGAGCCCGTCGGCATCGTCGAGGGCGTGACGCGCCTGCTGGTCGACAAGATCGCGCTGGACGACACAGGCAACGTCGACGGTGACGGCGCTCCCGTCGAGGACGTGAACGGCCGCTGGGCGGCGGGAACCGCGTTCTCGTACCAGTTCGACGTGCGCCGGGCGGCGTCGGACGGGTACTGGTGGGCGGACGCCCACGACGTCGTCGTGCGCGACGAACTTCCCGCGGGGCTGACCGCCACCTCCGCGTCCGCGACGCAGGGCACCTGCGAGATCCTGCCCGACACCCCCACGGCGGGCCGCCAGACCGTGGAGTGCACGATCGGATCGATCAGCGGCTCGGCCGGCCCGTCGGATTCCGCAGGACCGGTCACGCGCATCCGGATCAACGGCACCACCGACGTCGACCTCGAGGGCGGCGACACGATCGACAACACCGCGGTCGTCACCACGAGCACGCCGAACGACGGCGACGCGGCGGCCGACGGCGAGGCGGACGACCTGCCGGTGCAGGACACGGCGACGACCGAGGTCGTCGAGCGCGCCGACATGCAGCTGTTCAAGGTCGCCGACCAGGCGACCGTGTTCGCCGGCTCGTCGATCGGGTTCTCGCTGACCATCCTGAACTCGGGCCCGTCGGCGTTCGAGAAGGCGGTGATCCAGGACGACCTTCCGGCCGGTCTGACGCTCGACCCCGCGGCCTCGCCCGGCTGCGAGGTCACGGGCACGCACACCTACGAGGATCCGGACACGGGCGAGCAGCTCGAGGGCCAGCGCATCCAGTGCCCAGGCCCCGGCAGCGGCGACGACGGCTATGCGCTGGCGCCCGGTGAATCGGCATCGGCGCGCGTGGTCGCCACGACGTCGCCGTACGACGAGCCGCGCGAGGTGACGAACAGCGCGGTGGTGCTCTCGTGCGCCGGTTCCGGTGCGGTCGAGGACCGCCTGTGCGGACCCGAGGCGGCGGCGACGCCGGGGGCCGCCGAGGAGAACTGCATCGCCGAGGGAGTGGTCGAGCGTCCGATCTGCGATCCGACGCCCGAGAACAACCGGGCCTCCGCCACGGTCGCGATCGACGTGCTGGCGGACGTCGCCGTGACCCTCACGTCGACGACGTCCACCCCGGCTGCCGGCAGCACGGTGCGTTTCACCGGGGCGGCGACGAACAACGGTCCGTCGGTGGCGGTCGAGCCGACGCTCGTGCTCGACCTGCCGCAGGGCTTCGCTCCCGCCGGGGAGTCCTGGTACGAGGTGCCCGACCACGAGTGCGTCGCGGAGAACGTGGGAGGCTCTGACCTCGAGCAGCGGTGGCGGCTGACCTGCCGGCTGAGCGCGGCGACGCCCGAGGAGAACGTGCTCGAGCCGGGTGCCGCCCGCGAGTTCTGGGTGGATATGGCGCTGCCCGACGACCTGCCCGACGGCGTCTACACGGCGCAGGCGCGGAAGTCGACGACCACGACGGAGTCCGACACCGCGAACAACGCCGCGAGCATCGACCTCTACGTGCAGCACGTGTCGGACACGCGCGTCGAGAAGACGGTCGTCGAGCCCGATCCCCTGCAGGCCGGCACGGAGGCGACGTGGCGGCTGACCGTCACCAACGACGGGCCGTCCGTCGCCGAGAACACGGTGATCTCCGACGCCGTTCCGGCGGGGGCGACGTACGTGTCGGCGACCGTCGAGGGCGGGAGCGCGTGCCTCGCGCCCGAGGACGACGAGGACAATCGGGTCGTGCGCTGCCTGGTCGGCACGCTCGAGCCGGGCGCCTCGGCATCGGCGCTCGTGACGTTCCGTCTCGACATCGGGCTGGAGGGTGAGGAGTTCTGCAACGAGGCGCTCGTCGGCTCGGGATCGCTCGATCCCGACGCCGGAGACAACGAGGTGCGCGCCTGCGCCGTCGCGCAGACTCCGCTGATCCAGGCGGACGTGGGCATCGCGCTGACGAGCGTGACCCCGGTGCGCGAGTCCGGGCAGGAGGCGGAGTTCACCGCGGTCGTGCGCAACGACGGTCCCGATGCCACCGAGAACACCGTCGCGGTGTTCGAGCTGCCCGAGGGCATCACCGACTACAGCGGCGTGCTGGTGGAGGCGCCCGACGGCTCCACCGCGGTCGCCAACTGCGTGATCGGGTCGCTCATCTGCGAGATCGGCGCGCTGCAGCCTGGGCAGGAGGTCGTGTACCGCATCGTCGGCACCGCCACCGGATCACCGGGCGACGTCCTGACCGTCACGGGCGAGGTGACACACGACGGCTTCGATGTTGACCCCGACGACAACACTGCACGGGCGTCGACGCTGATCATCGACGACTCGATCGCCTGGACGATCGGCAAGAGCGCCGATCCGGCATCCGGATCGACCGTGGTCGCCGGCTCGGAGATCACCTACACGCTCACCGTGACGAACGTCTCGGATCACCTGGTCGACTACGCGCAGGCCTCGGACGACCTGTCTCAGGTGCTGCCCCATGCGACGCTCGTGGGCGACCTGCCGGAGGGTGCGACGCTCGACGGCATGGTGCTGACCTGGCAGGTGCCCGATCTCGAGCCGGGGCAGACGGCGACGCTGTCGTACACGGTCGTCGTCGATCGCGACGTCGAGATCCCCGCGGGGGAGGACACGCTGACGATCCGCAATGCGGTGCAGCCGCTGCCTCCCGGTGAGCCGGGCCAGCCGACGCCGCCGGGCGGACCGGGCGTCGGCGCATGCGGCGACGACTGCGAGACGGTTCACGAGGTCGTGCCCGCCCCGCCGCTGGCGGCGACCGGCACGGTGATCTCGGCGTGGGTCATCGGCATCGCGGCCGTCGTGCTGCTGGGCGGCGTCGCGCTGCTCGTGGTGTCGCGTCGCCGACGGGCCGCGGTCGGTGGCGCGCAGGACGAGGGACCGCGCGAGGGCACGACGGCGGACGGCGCCCGCGCGGCCGGAGAGGACCGGTAGCGACGGCGGCGGGGTCCGGGTTCCGGGCCTGCCGCCGCGCTGTGGATAACTTCCGGGCCCGCCAGCCGGCGCTTGTCATCATGACCGGGTGACTCAGCTGCATCCCGACCGACGCCCGGCGAGCACGTCCCTGCTGGAGCGCGTGCGAGAGCGCCTTCGGGCCGAGCTCACGGATCCCTCTCTCGATCCCGACGAGGTCGTGCGCATCGCGCGCGCGGAGGTGCGGCTCCACAACGACGTCGCGCTCGCGCGCGGCACGACGCCCCTCGATGACGAGGCTGCTCACGTGCGCGAGGTGCTGGCCGAAGTCACGGGATACGGCCCGCTGCAGCCGTACCTCGACGATCCCGAGGTCGAGGAGCTGTGGATCAACGCACCGGACCGCGTCTTCGTGGCGCGCAACGGCGTGTCGGAGCGCCTGCCGCTGCAGCTCGCGGGCGCCACGGTGCGCGACCTGGTCGAGCGCATGCTGCACTCGACGGGCCGGCGTGTCGACCTGTCGCAGCCTTTCGTGGACGCGTCACTCCCGGATGGATCGCGGCTGCACGTGGTGATCGGCGGCATCGCGCGCACGCACTGGGCCGTGAACATCCGGAAGTTCGTGTCGGGCTACCGCTCGCTCGACCGGCTCGTTGCCCTCGGATCGCTCACGGACGCGGCAGCCGAGCTGCTCCGAGCGTCCATGCGCGACGGACGCAACGTTCTGGTCTCGGGGGCGACGCACGCGGGCAAGACCACCATGCTCGGCGCGCTCGTCGCGGCGAGTCCCGCCGCCCACCGCATCATCACGGTGGAGGAGACATTCGAGCTGGGGGTCGAGGCGCCCGACCTCGTGGCCCTGCAGGGGCGGCAGCCGAGCCTCGAGGGCACGGGCGAGGTCACGCTGCGCCGTCTCGTCAAGGAGGCGCTGCGAATGCGACCGGATCGTCTGGTCGTGGGCGAGGTGCGGGACGCCGAGGCGCTCGACCTGCTGCTCGCACTCAACACGGGCGTGCCAGGCGCCGCCACCATCCACGCCAACTCCGCGACCGACGCTCTGGGGCGACTCGCCGCGCTGCCGCTGCTCGCCGGCCGGAACATCGACCGCGGTTTCGTGCTGCACGCCGTGGCCACGAGCGTGCACCTCGTCGTCCATTGCGAGCGGACAGCAGACGGATCTCGGCGGGTCGCCGAGATTGTGGCGCCCACGGGACGGATCGCGGGCGAACTGCCCGAGGTCACCTCGCTGTATCGCGCCGCGGGCGTGGTCGCGTGACGGTGCTCTGGGGCGCCCTGCTCGGCGCGGGGCTGCTGCTGGCCGGCTCGCCCTGGCTCTGGCCGCCGCGGTCCGTGCGGCAGAAGCCCATCGCGCGGGCGGGCGCGCTCGCGCGGCTCCTCGCATCGGCGGGCTTCTCGCATGTCCCGGAGCGCGTAGTCCTCGTCGCCTGCGCCGTCTGCGCACTGCTGTGCTCGGCGGTCGCATGGCTCGGGACCGGCGTAGCGGCGCTGGCCGCGCTCTCTCTCGTCGCGGGCGCGTCGGCCCCCGTCATCTGGCTGCGCGCCCGACGCTCCCGGCTCATCCGGGCACGTCGCGCGCTGTGGCCCGATGTGTGCGATCTGCTGATCGCATCCGTGCGGGCCGGTATGTCGCTGCCTGACGCGATCTCGAGCCTGGCGGTGTCGGCCCCGCCCGCACTGCGGCCCGCATTCGTGCGCTTCGAGCGCGACATGAGCGCGTCGGGACATTTCGACGCCAGTGCGGGTCGACTGAAGTCTGCGCTGGCCGACCCGATGGCCGACCGCATCGTCGAGACCGTCCGGATGGCGCGCCAGGTCGGCGGCACCGAGCTCGTTCCCGTGCTCCGCGCCCTGTCGGCTTCGGTGCGCGCCGACGCCGCGTTGCGGGCCGAGGTGGAGTCCCGGCAATCGTGGACCAAGGGGGCCGCCGTGCTCGGTGTGGTGGCCCCGTGGGCGATCCTCGCTCTGCTCGCCCTGCGGCCCGAGGGTGCCGAGGCATACTCGAGCCCCGAGGGCGTGGTGCTCATCGTCGGGGGAGCGGCGGTGTCGTTCGTCTCCTACCGCGTCATGATCCGCATCGGACGGCTGCCTGAGCCTCGGCGGTGGTTCGCATGACGTGGGCGAACGACGCGGCCCTTGCGGTACTGCTGGGCGGCGCCCTCGGCGCGGGGATCTGTCTGTTGCTCGTGCTGCTGCCGCGCGTCGGCGCAGCGTCGCTCTCGCGGCGGATCGCTCCGCATATCCGGGACGTCACGGATCCGGCAGGCACCACCGCATGGGAGCTCATCGCCCGCGTGGGCAGCGCGGGGAGCTTCCACTGGTCGACGGCCGTGCGCCGGGTCGCGGAATGGGGCGAGGCCGTGGTGGGAACGTCCGATGCCCTCGCGACACGGCTCGCACAGGCGGGGCATCAGCCCGATCCGACGGTCTATCGGGCGCGACAGCTGGCCTGGGGCGTCGCGGGTGTCGCGACCGGCGCCCTCGCAGTCGTGGTGCTCGCGCTGCTCGGCTCGTTCACGGGGCCCGTGCTGCTGCTCCCCGTCATCGGCGGCGCCGGCGCCGCCGTGACGTGTGATCTGCTCCTGGCGAGTCGGGCGAGGGCACGCTGCGCCCGCATCTCCGACGAGCTGCCGACGGTGCTGGAGTTCCTGGCCCTGTGCCTCGCCGCGGGCGAGGGGATCCTCGACAGCCTTCGCCGGGTCGGCGCGGTGGGATCGGGCGAGCTCACCATGGAGCTGCGCATCGTCGTGCTGGAGGTGGGTACCGGCTCGAGCCTGCCCCATGCGCTCACCGCGATGTCGCGCCGCCTGCACGTCGACGCCCTTTCGCGCACGGTCGAGCACATCGTCGCGGCGCTGGACAGCGGCGCCCCGCTCGCCCAGGCTCTCGAGGCCCAGGCCGCCGATGCCCGCGAGGACGCCAAGCGCGGCTTGATCGAGGCCGCAGGGCGAAAGGAGATCCTGATGCTCCTGCCGCACGCAATGGGATAGGGGTACCTTCTTGCTTTCTTCAACCCACCGTGACAGCATCGCAGGCATGGGCATCTTCGACTCCATCGCGCGCGGCTTGGGTAGCCTCCGCCCGCTGTCGGACACTGAGCTCGAAGATGAGCGCGAGGCGGTGCGGCAACGTTACGTGTCTAGCGGTGATGTCGATGAGGCGTCGAAACTCTACGATGAACTGCACCGCTACGACGGTGAGATGACGCGCCGTGCGAATGAGGCCTACGAGCGCGAGAACCCGGACGCAACCACCAGGCATCGCGAGCACGGGTGGTATTTGCCGAACGACGACTAGGCGGGCGACCGTAAGTCCAGACTGGCCAAACCGCGGCGAGCGGACCTCGCTCTTCGTTCCGGCCGTTCAAGTACCGAGGACGGCAGACGTCTGCGCCGCCTGACGTATATCTGGCCCGTAGTGTCTGTTCCACCAGACGTTGTGCCCGCAGTATTGGCACTTCTTGTAGAACGGCAGATAGACGAGCCCAAGCCCTACGGTACAGAGCGCAATCGCCCAGATCACGGCCATGCGGCCGATATGCGACCCTCCGCCTTCACACGACTTGCAGCCCATGCACCCCTTCTGGGCGTAGATGCTCAGATGGCTTGACAAAGCAGCTCTCAGCCCCGGCACACGTCATCGGTCGCGAACCCCGAGGGATGTTCGGCGGCGCTGTAGCCGGACGTCAGCGGGCTGACGCCATCAGATACTTCCACCCGGTTCGCCGCCGGGAAGTTGTCGCCGGCCTGCGCGGCGTGATCACAGAGGTACAGCATCGCTTCTTCGGCAATCTGCTGAGCCAGCTCGTTGGTTGTCTCGGTCGGCACGTAGATGTACGCCTTACCGGCAGACAACGAGACGCTGTCGAAGGTGACGCCCGACTCGGCCAGGAATGCTCCCAAATCGAGCGGCGCAACCTCGGCCGGAGTCTCGGACGCGGCTGACACCGCGGGAGCCGCCTGCGTCGGCTGGGCCGTTGTCTGTGGGCTGCCGGTGCCGGTCGGGTTGACGATAGCGCTGATTCCACCCGCGACGAGGAACGCCGCGATGAGGCAGACCCACCACTTGAGGTACCACGCCTTCTTCGGTGCGGCTGCGGGAGGGGAGGGCTGCTGGGACATGCGTGCTGCTCCTTCGATCATGTGACTCATAGTCCGTGGACTCATTGTCAGCTTAGCCAGAGCGTGGAGAGGTGCCCATTCCTCCCCATCGCGCCGCTTTCGGTGCACGCGTGCGCGAACTCAGGAACGAGCACGGCTGGTCGCAGGAAGACTTCGCCCACCGCGCGGAGCTCGACCGCACCTACGTGTCGGGCATCGAGCGTGGCCGGAGGAACCCCACGCTCGATATCATCTACCGCCTCGCGCAGACGCTTGGCGTGCCCGCGTCTGACCTTCTGGCGTAAGAACAGCACGCGGACTGGAGGCTCCGACCTCCGGCACAAGGTGTAGCGGCACGTTTCTGCCGGACCAGCCACCAATCTGTACCGAGATCTGGCACATTGGGAGGCATGGCAGAACTCGACTCGCAGCCGAAGTCAATCCAGTCCCTCTACGGCTGGTACGCGGAGGGGAAGCTGACGGTCAACCGCCGCTATCAGCGGAAGTTGGTTTGGACTCTCGAAGAGAAGCAGCGCCTCATCGAGTCGCTGATGAAGAAGTACCCGATCCCCGCGGTTCTTCTCGCGGAACAGGCGGACGGGGGCTACGAGATCATTGACGGGCTGCAGCGTCTCTACAGCGTCGTCTCGTTCATCGAGACGGCATTCCCGACGCTCGACGGCAGGTACTTTGACGTGCCGCAGTTCCCAACGGCGAAGGAACGCGCCGACGAAGGGCGCTTTGAGGTGAATGGCAGCAAAGACGTCATCGGCGCGCGCGAAGTAGGAACAATTCTGGACTACACGCTCGCGGTGTCGATTATGCGCGGGTCAAGCGAGGACGAAATCAACGACGTGTTTGGTCGCATCAACACGTACGGGCATCGGCTGAGCGACCAGGAGCGCCGTCAGGCAGGGGTTCAAGATCGCTTCTCAACGCTGGTTCGCGAGCTTGCATGCGTGCTCCGCGGCGATGCTTCGAGCGACAGCCTTGACCTCTCCAAGATGCCGTCAATCAGCATTGACCTTCCCAAGACGAAACATGGCTACGACGTCCGCGCGGACGAAGTCTTCTGGGTCACACAAGGTGTTCTTCGCTCAACTGACCTGCGCGACAGCATGGATGAGCAGTGCATTGCTGACATGGCGGCCTGCATCGTGGGGGGCACGCTGATCGAGCGATCGAAGGACGCGCTGGACAGCGTCTACGAGAAGGGCAGCGCCGAGAACGCACGTATCGATGCTGCGCTCAACGTGCACGGTGACGACCGACTGGCGGACGAAATCAAGTACTGCATTGATGAGCTTCTGAAGGTTGCTGCTGCCGGTTCTCCCACCAAGCTTCGCGATATCTTCTTCAGCAAGCGAACTAACAACGCTTTCCCAGCAATCTTCGCAACTGTGATCATCGCCTTTCACGAAGTCCTTATTGGCGAAAAGAAGCGGATTATCGACTACGACGGGCTAAAGGGAGCGATGACCAAACTTGACAGCCGGATCGACACTGGTCGCGGGAGCACCACCATCGATGAGCGTCGCAAGAACGTAAACTCTGTCAAGGGGCTGCTGAGTTCGCACATCGCGGACAGCGATCTGTCCGGCGTCTACAATAACCAGTCGGTTGCGGACATCGATGCGGCGATCCGTAGATCTGAGATCGAGTTGCCCGACTACGAACTCAAGCAGGGGTTGCTCAGCCTTGGGCCCGCCAGGGTTGTCCAGACGAAGATCTTCGATAAGATCGTCAAGACGATCTGTGCGATCGCCAACAACGGGCCGGGCAGAAACGGGCTGATCCTGATCGGTGTTAGCGACAAGGCGGCTGATACGAAGAAGATCGAGTCGCTAGATGGTATGAAAGCACGTGTAGTTGGGCATCGATCCGTGGTAGGCGTTCGACGTGAAATGCACATTCTGGGCGAGAGCGCCGAGGTCTATTTCGCGCGATGGAAGAACGCTATCAAGAACTCGAAACTGTCCAACCCGCTCAAGGATGCGGTGCTGTCGAGCATGAGCTATCACGAATACTACGGTCTCGGCGTCATCACGATAGCCGTCCCGGCGCAAACCGCTCCCTCCTACGTCGACAAAGACCTGTACATGCGTAGTGGGGACGAGACCGCCCTCGCCTCTGATGGAATGACGATCGCGGGTATCCTGACCCGATTCGCGTAGGTGTCCGCTCAGTGACTAAGGTTGCTGAGCGGGATGTATATCAGGTCGTCCGGGCAGCTGTGGCTGGCGTGTACGCGGGGCGCACGGTGGACTCCTGCCCGCGGGGCAGTCCCGTAGACGACAGCACCCCGTCAGGCGTCAGCCGTCAGCGATGTGGCAGAAGCTGAGGCTCTGCTCCTCCCGCGCTGTGACGATGCGCCGCAGCTCCCTCCGCCTCTCCAGGTCGTTCATCACGCCCGGCTATGAGTGCGGGGCGCCCCGGGCCTGTCACTACGCAGGGAGACGCCTGAAGGGCCCCCCATCCGGCTTGGGGAGAGCGCCCTTCAGGTGGTGGTGGGGTCAGTCCTCGAACGGCGGGCGCAGCACCAGGACGTCGCCAACGGTGAGGTTCGGGCCGGTTTCGTTGTAGGCGGCCAGGGACTCGGTGTCGAAGCAGAAGCGGTCAGCGACCGCGGTGAGGTTGTCCCCGGCTGCGACGGTGTAGCTCTCGATCTCGTCGTCGGCGTTGCGGCTGACGGTGCCGTTCGCGCCAGCCCTCGCGCCGAAGTCCGCGATCCAGCCCTTGACGCGGCCCGGGCTGTCGCTCATGTCGATGCCGTTCTTGTACCCGGCCTTGCAGGACACGGCAGCCGCTTCGTCGAGCGTCTGGGGTGCCCAGGCGGCCTCAGGGTCCGGACGGAGTACAAGCACGTCGCCCGGCTGCATCGCCCAATAGGTCACCTTGTTGTACGTGCCGAACGAGTTTGCATCTATGCAGAACCGGGCCGCGATCGCCTCGAGCGCGTCGCCGGCCTGAACGGTGTACGAGATGATCTGCCCATCGGCGTTCAGTGTCGGCTGTCCAACGGCGTACTCGCGGACACCGGTGTCGGTGATATCGCCCACCAGCTCCGCTGAATCGGGCGTCGGGAAGCTGATCTTGGCCGTGGGGCATCCTGTCGCGGTCGGCGTCGGTGTCGGCGTCGGCGTGGGAGTGTCCTTGGGGGTTGCCTTGGGAGTCGGCTCGGTATCGGTGGCAGCCGCAGCAGTGGAGGCCCTGGGGGTCTGATCGGCGGACGTGGGCGCTGCGGTGGCGGTGCACCCGGCCAGCGCCATTGTGACAAGGGCGATGGTAGCGAGCGCCGTGCTGAGCTTGGCGGTGTGGGACATCTGTGCTGCTCCTTCGATTCCGTGACTCATAGTCACCATAGCGATCATGCGGCGAGTGCCGCTTCGGTTCTTTGATGAGCTGAGAGGCGCTGCTGCGCCTTTGCCACGGCGTTCGTGGTCCATGCCGCGCCGGTAGCCGTAGTGAAGCCCTCCGCGTTGAGCGCATCCGCTGTGGCGCGCAGGGTGCACGTGGTCCGCAGGGCCAGGAGGCGGTCGGCGGCGGCCTGGGGGAGCGCGGAGACTCGGCCCATGTGCTTCCCTGCGCGCTTGGCCGCTTGCATTGCTGCCGAAGTGCGCTCGCCGATCACGCGGCGCTCCCACTGCGCGACGGACATCATCACATTGGCCACCAGCTCGCCGGTCGGGGTGGAGGTGTCCACACCCAGGTCGATAGCGACCAGCGCCCAGCGGCGGGCGCGTGCCAGCTCCAGCACGCTTGCGAAGTCCGCGACGGAACGGCTCAGGCGGTCGAGCTTGGCCACCACGATTCCGTCCACATCGCGGCGCTTGGGAGCGGCCCCGAGCCGGTCAAGCGCAGCCTGTAGCTGGGGACGGTTTAACGACTTGGCGCTGAGGCCCGCATCCTCGTACCAGAGCAGGTCCCACCCGTGGGCCTCGGCGTACCGCTGGATGGTGTCGCGCTGGGCTTCGAGCCCGAGGCCACTGGTGGCCTGTTCCTCGGTGCTGACGCGCAGGTAGCCGATCATCGTGGTCACCACGTGTAGCCCAGGTACCGGGCGCAGCTCGGGCAGTACCACGCCACGGTGCGGGCGCGCTTGGGGCTGGTGCGCTGCTGAATGCGCACGGTGCCCTCGCCCAAGAAGCTGCCGCACTGCTGGCAGTTGGCGATGCCGGGGTGGTCGGTGGTGGTGACGATCATGGCGGGCCACTCGTCCCGGGCGAGCTGCTGAATGGCCTCCTGCTGGCGGCGCAGGGCGTTCATGCGCTGGCCTTGTCAGCCGTGCCGAAGTGCCGGCTGAGGGCGCTCTTGCTCTTGAACCGCTTGCCGCAGGTGCAGCCGTTGACCGCGTTGGGGGTCGCCTCGTGCACCGTGGCGTCGCTCGGCTTCTTCACCGACGCCTTGGCGGTGGACTGCTGGGCAGCGCGGCAGCCGTCGCAGAAGCCAGCGCCGTGCGTGTAGTAGGCAGCGGACTGCGTGGCGGCGTAGGCGATGGTCTTGTGGTCTTCGCAGAGCGTGACCCAGTTGCCGCCCTCGGGGTCAGCGTTGACCTCCTCGGGGCGGGCAACGGTCAGCTTCTCGCCGGTGGCGCGGATGGTGCGAGTGAACATCGGGTTCTCCTTGACGTTGTGGGCGATTCGAACGTCAGTTCGAATGTGGGCACAGTAGCCCGAAGGGCACCCTTTAGGCAACACTCTGTTGAATATCGGCGTGTTGGACTGAGCAATCTGATGAGCTGGCGAGGCTGCCGGTAAGCGGCTGCCGCGCTGCATAACCGTCTGCGGCTGGCTCTGAGAGCCGTCTCAGCGGCCTAGCGGGCGGGCAGCCGCCAGGCATGCCAGAGGCCCCCTAGCAAGCTGCGAGGGAGCCTCTGGGCGCTGGGTAACCACTCCCAGCACTTGGGGCGGGTCGAAGAAAGGAGGAAAGAAACCCCCGCCCCCGTCAGTGGCAGATCACTCGACCGGGTCGGCGTAGGTGATCTGGTTGGCCAGGTTGTAGGCCGCGCCGCTGGTGTTCGCCTCGACGAAGGCGAGCGCTGCCGCCGTGTCGGCCGTCTCCGGGTACGCGGCCTTCCACGTCTCGACCACGCCGGACATGCCCGTGTTGGAGGCGCGGATGCCGATGGCGTGGGCCAGCGTCTCGTCGCCGTTGGCGATGGCGTCGTTGAGCACTTCCACCGCCTCCTGCTGGTCGATGATCTTGCGCACGCGGTCGCCGGCGTCGCGCCGCAGCATGATGCTGCTGGCATCCATCGGCTGGTTGCCGCGGAGCTGCTTCTCCAGGGTGGACTTCAGCCCGTTCTCGTAGGCCACCTGGTCGGCCTTGATGCTGTCGAGCTTGTTCCGCGTCTCGGCCCTCAGTGCGTCGACCTTGCCGCGCTTGGCCAGGTCGCTGGTCATCGGGTCTTCCTTGATCGCCTTCAGGGCGGCGCGGTGCTCCTCCTTCACCTGTGCGGCGGCGGCCTTGAAGCTGTCCCTCTTCGGGCCAAAGCTCGACTCGAGGGCGGCGAGGGTGATCTTGCTCATGATGCGTTTCCTTCGTTCGATGTCTGCCGGGAACCGCCCGGCGCGGTGGTCTTGGTCGCCCGCTTGTGCTTCGAGCTGCGATCGGTACCGGCCCAGAAGCCGGAGTCGGGCTTGGCTGCCGTGGCATACGCGGCGCAGAGGTCAGCGATGGGGCAGCGCGCACAGATTGATGAGCACACGGCCCGCTCAAGCGCGGTGCGCTGGTCGGCGGTGAACACTGCATGGCCCGTGCACGGCGGCGCGTACCGCAGCAGCGCAGCGTTCAGCGCGTCCCACGCGGCGTCAGGCGTCATGGACGTCCCCCTGCGTGCTGCTGTGAATCGCCGTACAGCCGTGAAGGCAGCGCATGCACTTCCTTGCACTCACACCCCTGGCATTCGGCCAGTGCTCGATTTGGTCGCACTGGCACCCAAGGGTGTGTGCCGTGTGGGGCCGAATCATTTGGTCGCAGGGTGTTTAGCCCTGGAATTACGCGGTTTTCGGGGGTGCCGCATTCGGTCGCTGAGGCGGTAACGGACGGCCAGAACACCTATGCCACTTCCTTCCGGCGGTACTGCTTGTTCCGGGTTTCGCCCTGTTCCTCGATGAGGCCGGCGAGCTTGCTCATCGCGGTGCGGTAGCGCCGCTGCGACCATGCGCCGCTCGGGTCGTCCCAGTCCTTCTTGAAGTCCGCAGCGCCGTGCCACTCGCCGTCAGCCAGCACGGCCAAGATGCGCTCCTGATAGGGGTCGTGCGGCATGGCCAACCTCACGGCTACCTTCGACGGGCCGACGTCCTCCAGGTGCCAGCCGGGGATCGTCACCTGCGCCGCGTTGCGCTGCTTGCCGCCGCGGTCGTACTCAGTGCTCAGGGCGAACGTGCCTTCGGGCGTGGTGCCCTTCGCGCCCTTGGCGGCTGCCACCATCAGCACCGTGTCCACGTCGGCCCACAGCGCCTTCGCCCCGCGCAGCAGCCCCTGAGCATTGGCGTGGTGAACGATGATCACCGTGCAGCCGGGGCGCGCCCGCCGGATGCGCACAGCGGCCTTCACCGCGGCAGCCATCTGCGAGTTGTCGTTCTCGTTCGTCAGGCCGCCGAGCTGGCTCAGCGTGTCGATCACGACCACGTCGATCTCGTTGCGGGCGACCGTCACGCACATGTCAGCCACGGCTGCCGGGTCCAGCAGGAGGAAGCCCTGGCCGTCGTGCACCAGGTACTCGCTCTCGGGCACGGCGTGTCCGTTGTGCTGCTCCCACGCGGCCACGCGGTCGGGGAACCACTCGGCCCCCTCGGCGATCAGGTAGGCCACACGGCCCTGGACGACGTTGCGCCCCTCCCACTCCTTGCCGAGCGCGATGTGCGCCGTCAGGTCGACGCTGACGAACGTCTTCCCCACGTTGGTGACGCCGCCGATGACGCAGACGGAGCTCTGCGCGATCAGGCCGTCGATCAGCCACGCGGGCTTGGGCCGGGCGCGCAGCTTGGACAGGGTCATCAGGCGGAAGCCGCCGCTGGCGTCGTCAGGGGTCAGCCCGCGCTGCAAGCCCGCCCACTCGGCCTCGAGTTCTGTCTCCTTGTCCACCAGGGCGCGGGCCTCGCGGTCGGCCCGGTAGAACAGGGTGCGCTCATCGCGGATGCGTGCGTACTCCATCGCCTTCTGCTCTGCCTCGGGCAGCAGCCCATCGGTATCGGGCACCACGGGCACGGGCTTCTCGCGGGCCGTCATGCGTTGTCCCTCCCGGCCGACTCGACCACGCGGCGGGCCTCGCGGGGGTCCATGCCGATGTCCTCGGCGGCGTCGATGAGCCGGTCCAGCCCGCGCTGATCCACCCCGGCCTCATGGGCACGGCGCGCAGCCCAATGCAACCCGTCGTGACGCTCGCCAGGTCGCAGCGTGCGGACGAACGCTGCCAGCGCAATGGCATCGGTGGCGCTGGGGTCGCGGCGCGTGACCCGCGTGCGGGGCAACATCAGCGCGGCGACCTGGCGCGGCAGGTGAGCGACCTCGCGATAGACCCACTCGTAGGGCTTGCGGCTGTCCGGGTGCACGCTGGGCGGCATGACCATGTAGCCGTTGATCTTGACGTCGATGCCGGGCGGTACGTTGCCCCGGTACGGCTGCCGGAACGGGCGCAGGTAGTACAGGTGCCGACCGCCGTCGCGACGCCCGCTGATGACCTCCAGCGTGTCGGGCAGCTTCACCCCGGCGCGCTGCTCCAGGGCTTCCAGGCTGCCGTCGTTACGCGGGTCGATATCCAGGGCCAGCAGGTTCTCAGGCACCGGGGCGCCGATGTTCCAGTTACCGTCAGCCCACCACTCGCGGATGCGCTTCGGGTCGGTCGTGGCGTCCAGGTGGCCGTGGGGCGTGTGGCCCGTGGTCGGCGTCTTGCCGTTGAGCGGCAGCACGGCCCACCCGGCTTCGGCCAGGTCAAGCGCGGCGCGCAGCATGCGGGTCACCGGGTCACCCCCAGCGGCAGCCGCAGCACGCGCGGGTCGGTGGGGAGCCAGTAGAACACCCCGTGGCACTCGTGATCATTGAGCCAGCCGCTCACGTCGCGCACGTACCATTCGTGACTGCCGTGCCCGTGCAGCGGCCTGAAGAGCGATTCCAGCCCCCACGCGAGGTCTTCGCGTGACCAGTAGCCCACCAGCTCCCACACGGGTGCGGAGCCCCACTCGCCGTGGATGTGGATGTACCCCCACGGGTGCGGCGCGCGGCGGGGCGCGACCCGAGCATGCTCAGCCCACGGATGGAACCATCGAGGCTTAGGGCCACCGCTGAGCACTTCCATCGCCTCGGACTCCGAGAGCCACAGCTTGCTCGGGTAGTCCTCCTGGACCCAGCGGCGGCTCATCGCCGGCCACCCCCAGTCCCCTTCCGGGCCGCGACAGGAGGGGTGATGGGGGACGGCGCGGGCTGAGCCGTCCGCAGCAGCGCGGTCAGGCGCTTGATCTGGCGGGGGGTCAGCGGCGGTGCCTTGGCCACGTTGCGCTGGATCGCCTCAGCGATCTTCGCTTCGGCCAGGTCGCGACGGCCCTTGGCTTCACGCTCGGGGTCGTTCTTGCGTGTCCCGACCATGATGTCGGACAGCGCTTGGGGCACGGTAGGGAGTTCGGGAGTAGCCAACGGAAAAGCTCCTCAACGGGGGAAGCGCGCGCAGCGGCGTGCCGGTTGATGAACTCCCGTTGAGAAGCTCCTGGTTAGACCCCCATCCGCGTCATGCGCGGCGTGAGAACCCGTGTTGTGAAGTTGTGCGTGGCCCGTTAGCGGGGGACTGGCATCCAGCCTCGCGTGCGTGCCTCGTCAAGCAGAGGATACAGGCGCTCCGGCTTGAAGTACCCGTCGTACGAGCACCGGTCGCACTTGATGCTGTGTCGCGTGACCACCTCGCCGGTCGGCTCAAACAGCAGGGGGTCCATCGGCCCCTCGTTGTGAACGCGCGCCCAACCGTCGCCGTCATGGCGGAACTGCGCCACGGTGCGGGGGCTGTGTGTGTGGCCCCCGACGCCCTCGCAGACCAGCTTGACTTTGGATTGCATGTGCACTATTATGCCAGCCCGTGGAGTTGGGGGCCAAATCCCGGTTCCGCGGCGTGTTTGGCTCTCAGGCGCGTTGGGGTGCCGGGGCAAGTACCCAGGGCCGGGGTGGGGGCGTTAGGCGTCTCAGCGTCCGCTCAGAGCCAGCCGCACCGACCCCAGGCTGCCGGGGTGCACGGGGCTACGCGGGCGTGATCCAGTCGACGCGCACCGTGTCGGGGTCGAAGTCCTTGCCGCTGCCGCTGGGCAGGATGGTCACCGTCACCAACTCGGCCAGCACGGCGCGCTTCGTGTCCATGCTCAGGCCGTCCCACACCTGGCGCGCGTTGGGGCCGATCAGGTCGGCGGGCACGGCAGCCGGTAGCGCGGCCTCCATCGTGGCCGTGGCAGCAGCGCGGTCGGCCCGCAGCCGCTCGGTAATGCGCGCAAGCTGGGCGGCGTCAATGTCACCCGTGGCGTACATGTCGGCAGCGTTGGCCAGCCGGGCGTCAATGGCCTCGATGCTGTCGCGGGCGTCCTGCACGGCAGCCGGGTTGCCTCGCGTGAACAACCCCGCAGCGTCGGGCATCTGCAACCGGCCCAGGACGGTGCCCCGGCCCACCAGATTGCCCTCGACCACAGCGTCCACGTCTGACTGCTTGCGGCGCACCCCGTAGCACTCCACGCATGCGTAGCTCGCCGGCTGCCGCTTGGCCCCGCTCTTCGTCTTGGTCATCCTGCCGGGGAACCGCTTCATCTTGCCGCCGCACTTGCCGCAGATCGCCAGGCCGGATAGCAGGTGCACGGGCGCGCGGCCTGTGTACTGCCCCTTCCGGCTGGGGTCGTTCAGCATGGCCACAATCCGTTCGTGCTCGTCACGGCTGATGATCGGCGGCCAGTCGCCTTCACCGATGACTTGTCCACGGTAGCGGCGCAGCCCGGCCAGCGACTCGCGGAGGATCATCTGCCGCAGCGTCGTGCCGCTCCACAGGCCAGCGCCCGCCGTGCGACGGGGCGACTCCACGCCACGCCGGTTCAGGTCGGCGGCGATACTGCGCAGCGACTCACCATCGAGCAGCCGCGCGGTGACCTCGCGGATGACCGCGGCCTCCTTGTCTACGACCTCAAGCCCGCCCGGCCCTCGCTGGTAGCCGTAGCCGACGCTCGGTGCGGGCGCACCCTTGGCGGCGCGCTGTCGGTTGGCTGCGACCTGCCGCGTGGCCTTCTGTTCGCCCTCGTACTGACTCCATGCGGCCACGGTGCGCGCCACGGCCCGCCCTGCTGGTGTGGTCAGGTCGAGGGTGCCCGCCGTCACGGTGTAGACCGGCACGTTGAGCTCGATCACCCGTTCCAGGTCGCGGGTAAGGCGCAGCAGCCGGTCTTGATGCCAGGTGATGATCGCCGGGGGACGGGCGGCAAGCATGTCCTCGAAGGCGGGCCGCACCTTACCGCTGGTGGCACTGATGTCGTTGTCTGTGTAGACGTGGGTAACCGTCATGTCTAGCTGCTTGGCCAGCGCGCGGCACTCCTGCTCCTGCCGGGCAACGCCCAGCCCCTCACCCGTGCGGTCCAGGCTGATGCGGGCGTATATGACGCATTCCATGAAGGTACCTTAACGCCATGCTATTGCCGCTCGTGTTCGGCCTGCTGCCCCTGAGCGTGATCTTCGCCGTCTTCCCCGGAGTGTTCATGCTGCGGCTCGGCATCGGGTGATCATCCACCCCGGCGGCCCCACCGACATCCATCGCATCGAGAGAGGAACACACATGCGACACATCCTGACCCCCGGCCCCGCTCGCACGGCATGGGGAGAGCTGGTCGACGACGACCGTGGCGACGTGCCGGGCTGGGTATTGATCACTTTGATGACAGCGGGCCTGGTCGTGCTGATCTGGGCCCTTGCGGGGCCGGCCCTCTCCGGTCTGTTCGAGCAGGCGATCTCGCGCGTCAGCGGGATGTGAGCGAGACGCCCGTGGACCACGCGGCTCGCTGGTCGCGCGCCTGGCACGGCGAGCGCGGATCGAGTCCCGCGGAGTTCGTGCTCGTGGGCGGGCTGCTGACCCTCCTGACGCTCTCGGTGCTGCAGTTCGGTCTCGCGGTGTACGTGCGCAACGTGGTGCACGACGCCGCCGTGGAGGGAGCACACCACGCGGCGCTCGCCGACTCCATGCTTCAGCGCGGGGCCGATCGCGCACGCGAGGTCATCACGCGGACCGTCGGGGCCGCGTACGCAGAGGATGTGCGGGCGACGCGCACCAGCACGGCGGGCGTGCCGTCGGTCACGGTCAGCGTGCGCACGCCGTTGCCGGTGGCCGGCCTCGCCGGCATCCCGGCGGCCATGGAGGTGAGCGCGAGTGCCCCGCTCGAGACTCTGCCGTGACCTGCTTCCCCGCGGACGGCGCGACGAGGAGGGCTCGGCCGCGCTTGAGTTCCTCGTCACAGGCACGGTGATGCTGGTGCCGCTCGTCTATCTCGTGCTGGCCCTGGCGCAGATCCAGGCGCACGCCCTCGGCGTGGAGGCAGGGGCGCGCTTCGCGGCGCGCGCCATCGCGAGCGGACCGGCCGCGGCAGATCCCGATGCCGTGCTCGCTTCGGTGACGCGCGAGTACGGGATCGGGCGATTCCAGGTCGAGGTCTCGTGCGTGCCGGCATCGGCCACCTGCCCCGCTCCGGGCGCCACCGTGGTCGTCGACGTGACCGCGCGCGTGCCGCTGCCGCTCATGCCGCCCGTGCTCGGGCTCGACCGTCTCACGAGCGTGCCCGTTCAGGCGACGTCCGTGCAGAAGGTCTCGCGGTACTGGGAGTCGAGATGATCGACCCGCCCCGGGGCGCGCCGCTCCTCCACGATGACCACGGCAGCATCCTGCCGCTCGTGCTCGGCTACGCCGTGCTCGCGATCGCGGTCATCCTGCTGTGCGCCGACGCCACCTCCCTCTACCTCGCGCAGAAGCGTCTCGACGGGCTCGCCGACGCGGCCGCGCTCGCCGCGTCGGACGGTTTCGAGCTCGTGCTCGACGGCGATGTCGCCCGCGCGCGGCTCGATGACGCCCGGGCGCACGAGCAGGCGCAGGCCGTCGTCGACGCGATGCCCGGGCATGCCGTGCTGGTCGCCGTGGGTTCGGCAGAAGGATCGTCCGCGCGGGTGACCGTGGCCGCAGCGTGGCATCCTCCGATCTTCTCGCCGTTCGTGCCAGAGGGGGTGCCGTTGCGCTCGACCGCCACGAGCCGCAACGCGCTCGACTGACGGGCCGCCGCGTCAGCCGCGTCCGCCGCGTCCGCCGCGCCGGCCGTCAGGCCGGGTCGCGCCGGAGCGCGAGCACCGTCAGGTCGTCGTCCGGCTCGCCGGCCAGCGCCAGGTCCACGACGGCGGCGACCGCCTCGGCGGCCGATCCGGCGCGGCCGGCGACCTCCCAGGCCCGGCGCAGGTCGTCGAGCGAGCCGCCCAGCGCGTCCAGCACGCCGTCGCTCACCACCAGCAGGATGTCGCCCGGGTCCAGACGGTCGCTCTCGGCCGTGCGCTCGTCCGGCGCGATGCCCAGGGGCAGGCCGTTCGCCTGCAGACGCCGCGGTGCGGCGTCGAGGGGAAGCACCGCCGAGAGGCCGTGACCGGCATCGGAGTACGCCACGTGCCCCGTGGGGGCATGCAGGAACGCGCGGAACACCGTGACGAACGCGCTGGAGTTGTCGAGGTCGCGGGTCATGCCGGCCTCGGTCTCGGTCAGGGTGCGCGCGACGTCAGGGGTCGTCCCGTGCGCCCGCAGCAGCGAGCGCGTGGTCGCGGCCAGGATCGCGGCGCCCGTGCCCTTGCCCATCACGTCGGCCAGCGTCAGCACGACGCCGTGGTCGAGCCCGTACCAGTCATAGAAGTCGCCGCCGACCGATCCGGCGGGCACGAAGCGCGCAGCCAGCTCGTAGCCGGGCAGGTGCGGCACCTCGGTGGGCAGCAGCCCCGCCTGCACCTGGGCGGCGCGATGCAGCTCCTGCCGCTCCACGGTGACATCGCGCAGCACGGTCACGACGCCGCCGCCCGCGTTCTCGGGAAGTCGCGCGGTCGTGAACGAGACGATGCGCTCGTCTCCCGATGCGGGGCGCACGAGCAGCGGAAGATCCGCGACATCCTGCCCTGCCAGCGCGCGCCGGTACGGCACATCCTGCGGCGCGAGCGGAGTGCCATCGAGCTGACGCAGGCCCCCGAGATCGTCACCCATGCCCTCCGCGGCGGCCGCGGCGCGCGATCCCAGAAGCAGCCGCGACGCGGCGGGGTTGCGCACCACGACGCGTCCCTCGCGGTCGACCACCCGGACGCCCTCGGCCATCGTGTCGACGATCGTCCCGAACAGCGCCGCCTGCGCCTCGGCCTCGTCTCGTGCCGCCTGCACCTCGACCGTGAGCAGCTCGCGCTCGTCGCGGGCCAGCGCGAGGGCCAGCCCGATGCCGCAGAACAGCGTCGCGTACAGCTGCGCCACCGCGATCTCCACGGTGGGATCGCCGACGCCGCTGAAGGGGCCCTGTCCAGTGGAGGTGACGTGGATCGTGAGGAACGAGACCAGCACCCCGTGGAGGATCACCAGCCCCGTGGGCAGGCGTGCACCGGCCCAGCACGTCAGCGTCAGCAGCGGGAAGACCAGGGCGAACTCGCGCATCCCCGTGAACCAGAGCACGTGCCCGACGGGCGACAGCACCAGCACCGCGATCCACTCGGCGGGATGCGAGTGCGCCGCCCATCCGATCGCGCCGAACGCGCGCCGGCTTCGTCCTTCGACGCGCTTGCGCAGCCACGCGCCGATCATGAGACCGAGCGGCACGAGCACGACGATCGCGCCGGCATTGCGGGCCGTCCAGAGCAGCTCGACGTCCCAGTGCCAGCCCGCCCCGCGCATCAGCGGCTCGAGCTCGACGAGCGGCGACGAGATGAGAGGGCCGAAGGCGGCCGCGCCGTAGAACCACCACAGCTCCCGGCGGGTCAGCGGCACCGTGGCCCGTCCCGCCCAGACCTGCGGACAGCGTGCGCGCAGGATGGCTGCGCAGACCGACGCCTGCACGACGGCCGCGACGCCGCCCATCACCGCGGCCCAGGGCGCGCCGCCGGTCACGGCCACGACGACGGCCGTGATCACGGCCATGAGCGCGTAGTCGAGCACGATCATCCGGCCCCCGGCGCGCGCGACGACCCACAGCACCGACACGGCGGCGGCGGGCCACACCATGCTGATGCCGCTGTCTGCCAGCACGGTGGCGCGGCCCAGGAACGCCGCGCCGGTGAACAGCGCCGCGAAGCCGGCGGCCAGCATCGCGTCGGCCGATCCACGTCGGCGGGGGCGTGCGGCGCCGACCGCAGGGGCGTCGTCCACGTGGCTCCTCTCAGGACGCACTGGGCACGAGCTTAGGGGCACGAATGCCCGCGCGCGCAAGGGAATGCCGCTGTGCGAGGGAACGGGCGGCGAGGCCGCCGAGCCGTCAGCCGCGGTTCGGCGGCGGCACGAAGCGCGGCACCCAGCGCACGAACGCCAGCGCCCCGAGCAGCCCCACGACGCCGATGGTGCCGGTCGCCACCGACAGCGACACGACGGCCGTGAGCCCCGACACGATCAGGGGGCTGATCGCGCCGCCCGCGTCTGTCATCGTGCGCCACGCGCCGAGGAACGCGGCGGGCTCGCGCTTGGGTGCCACGTCAGCGGCGAGCGTGAGGAGGATGCCGCTGGAGAGTCCGTTGCCGACCGCGATCACGAGCGCGAACACGCCGAACCACATGGAGGCGGACGACAGGTCGTGGGTGAAGGCGAGCGCGATCAGCGCGCCGCCCATCAGGATGAGCGACGGCACCGCGGCCCACAGGCGCCCGAAGCGGTCCATCACCTGACCGCTCGCATAGAACAGCGCGAACTCGAGGGCCCCCGCGATGCCCACGACGAGCGCGATCGAGGACGAGTCGAGACCGATCGAGAGGCCCCACAGCGGCAGCACCGCCGGGCGCGAGGCGCGCACGAACGACAGCGAGGCGGCCGCCACGCCCAGGCGCGAGAGCACGCGGCGGTGCTGCCAGATGGTGCGGAACATCCCGACGCGCTCGTGGGTGGGGATCGAGCCGGTGACCGCCTCGCCCGTGTCCTCGGGTTCGATGGCCTCCTCGTCGTCGCCCCGCGTGCGCGCCTCGCCGCGCCGCGCCGCGGCGCGCTCGGCGGCGGCCGCCTTCTCCTCCGGATCGGGCCCGAACGTCACCAGCAGTCCGACCACGACGAGGCACGCGCCGAAGAACCAGATGCTCGCCTGCTCCCGCCCGAACAGGGCGAGCAGGCCCGCCGACACGAACGGTCCGGTGAACGAGCCCAGGCGGAACGATCCTCCGAGCAGCGAGAGGGAACGGGCGCGATACGCGACCGGGACGCGCGTCGTCATGAAGGTGTGCCGCGCGAGCGCGAACGCCGCCGCGCACATGCCGATCAGGAAGACCGAGAGCATGAGCACGCCGAGATGCCGTGACAGCAGCATGCCGGCAATGCCTATGAGCGACACTGCGGCCGCGGTGGTCATCGTGTAGCGCTCGCCCAGCCGCGACACCAGCCACCCCGCCGGGAGGTTGCCGCACAGCTGGCCCACCACGATCATCGCGGTGACCAGCGCGGCGGTCGCGAGATCGGCGCCGAACTCGCGCGCGATCACCGGCAGCAGCGGCAGGATGGCGCCCTGTCCGAGCGAGTACAGGGCCGTCGGCCCGTAGACCATGGGGGCGTAGCGCCGGATCGCCTCCGCGGCTGCGCCGCGTGCGGGTTCGCTGTCGCTCGTCATCGCGACAACGCTACTCCGGAGCCCTCGCGCGTCGAGCCCGCGCGCGGGGACACCTCGCCGCGATAGGCTGGAGCGTCATGCTTGAATACGATCCTTCCGCCGAGATCCAGGCGCTGCGCACCACGTTCGCGAACATCCGAGAGGTGGTCGACGTCGATTCGCTGCGCGCCGAGATCGCGCGCCTCGAAGAGGAGGCGGCGGCTCCCGGGCTGTGGGACGACACCGCCAACGCGCAGAAGGTGACCAGCGCGCTCAGTCACGCCCAGGCCTCCCTGACGCGCGTGGAGGCCGTCGAGCGGCGCCTCGACGACCTCGAGGTGCTCGTCGAGCTCGCCAACGAGATGGGCGATGAGGACTCGGTCGCCGAGGCCCGCAAGGAGATCGCCGACCTCGAGAAGGTCATCGGGGATCTGGAGGTCAAGACGCTCCTCGACGGCGAGTACGACAACCGCGGTGCGGTCGTGACGATCCGTTCGGGGGCGGGCGGCGACGACGCCACGGACTTCGCCGAGATGCTCATGCGCATGTATCTGCGCTATGCCGAGCGCAACAAGTACCCCGTGAAGGTTCTCGACACGTCGTATGCCGAGGGCGCCGGCATCAAGTCGGCCACCTTCGAGATCGACGCGCCGTACGCCTACGGCACCCTGTCGGTCGAGGCCGGCACTCACCGGCTCGCGCGCATCAGCCCCTTCGGCTCGGCCGACAAGCGCCAGACGAGCTTCGCCGCGGTCGAGGTCATCCCGATCATGGAGGAGGCGCAGGAGGTCGAGATCCCCGAGAGCGACCTGCGCGTCGACGTCTTCCGCTCGTCGGGCCCCGGCGGGCAGTCGGTGAACACCACCGACTCGGCCGTGCGCCTGACGCACCTTCCGACCGGCATCGTCGTGTCGATGCAGAACGAGAAGTCGCAGATCCAGAACCGCGCGGCGGCCATGCGCGTGCTGCAGACCCGACTTCTGCTGCTGCAGAAGGAGGAGGAGGCCGCGAAGAAGAAGGAGCTCGCGGGCACGATCACGGCGAGCTGGGGCGACCAGATGCGCTCGTACTTCCTCTACGGGCAGCAGCTCGTCAAGGATCTGCGCACGGGCTACGAGGTCGGCAACCCGGCCTCGGTGTTCGACGGCGACCTCGACGGTCTCATCAACGCCGGCATCCGGTGGCGCAAGCGCAAGGTCGAGGACTGAGCTCTCACGAGGGCGGCAGGCGATGGCATCCGGTGACGACGACGCACTGACCTGGGACGGCGACGACGACCCGACCCTCGATGAGCGGGCCGACTCGCGCGCGGGGGACGCGCCCGCCGGGGCGCTGCCGCGCGGCTGGCGCCCGGTGGGCCGTGGAAGCCGCTCCGTCGCGACCCAGGACGACGCGACCCGGGACGACGCGCCCCAGCATGACCCAGGTCCGGATGACGCGACGCGGGCTGGCGGGGCCGCGCGGGAGGACGCATCGGGCGACGGAGCCGGCTCGCTCGGCAACGTGGCACTCGTGACCTTCGGCGTGCTCGCCGGGGTCTACGCCCTGTACATCGTCGGGTGGGTGCTGGCCGGATCGCGGGTGCGCGACCATGTCACGGGCGGCGTGGGGGTCGCCGACGCGATGAGCGAGGCGGCTCTGTGGCTCGCTGCGCTGGCGCCGGCCATCTGGTTCGGAGTGACGCTGTACGCGACGCGCGGCAAGCCCACCTGGCGGCGCGTCGTCGGCCTCGTGCTCGGCGTGCTGCTGCTCGTGCCCTGGCCGTTCGTGATGCTGGGGGCGGTGGGACAGTGAGCGGCGAGGAGCCCATGAGCGCCGAGAGCGTCGGCGCCGACGAGGCGCGACAGGATGCCCCCGAGCGTCGTCCCCGGACGCCCACCTGGCTCAGCGCGACCATCGCGGGCGTCTTCGGCCTGCTGTACGCGTACGCCGTCTGGACCGCGATCAGCTACCTCGTGCAGTGGATCCAGGCCGCCGGCACGGCAGGGCTGTCGCTGTCGGCGATGGGCTGGGTCGTCTGGGTGCTGGCCATCGCGATCCCCATCGCGGTGTTCGCGCTGGCGGCTTCCCTCGGGTGGCGCCGCGGCGCGACCGCCCTGACTCTCTTCCTGCTCGCCGGCCTCTCGCTGGTGGCCGTGTTCTGGCTGGATGTGCTGTCGTATGTCACGCCCGAGCGCATGCTCGGCTGACCGACACCCGGGCCCGGGCGATGGGCCGGACGGGGGATGAGGAGCGCTCGTCGGGGCCCTCCCCGGACACCTGCCCGTCCAGACCGGACCGGGGCCTCCGATAGAGTGGCGATCACGATCGCGCTCCAACGGCGTGGCGCGACGGAGCCCCAACACACCCGCGCAATCCCCACGCGCACACCCCGAAGGATCCATCCGTGCCGAAGCCCGTCGTCCTCATCGCCGAAGAACTCTCTCCCGCAACGATCGAGGCGCTGGGCCCCGACTTCGACATCCGCACGGTGGATGGAACCGATCGTCCCGCGCTGTTCGACGCGCTCGCCGACGCCGAGGCCGTGCTGATCCGCTCGGCCACCAGGATGGACGAGGAGGCCATCGGACGCGCGCCGCAGCTCAAGGTGATCGCCCGTGCCGGCGTCGGCCTCGACAACGTCGACATCAAGGCGGCCACGACGGCCGGCGTCATGGTCGTCAATGCGCCGACGTCGAACATCATCTCGGCCGCCGAGCTCACGTGCGGCCACATCCTGAGCCTCGCCCGCCGCATCCCGGCCGCCAAGGCGTCGATCGCGGCGGGGGAGTGGAAGCGCAGCGCCTACACCGGCGTGGAGCTGTTCGAGAAGACCCTCGGCGTGATCGGGCTCGGCCGCATCGGCGCGCTCGTCGCGGCGCGCATGCAGGCGTTCGGGATGCGCGTGGTCGCCTACGACCCCTACGTCACCCCCCAGCGCGCGCAGCAGCTGGGCGTCGAGCTGGGCACGCTCGACGAGGTGCTCGAGCAGAGCGACTTCATCACGATCCACATGCCGAAGACCCCCGAGACCACGGGGATGATCTCGACGCCGCAGCTGCAGCGCATGAAGCCGACGGCGTACGTGGTCAACGTCGCGCGCGGCGGGCTGATCGACGAGGCCGCGCTCGAGCAGGCGCTCAAGGACGGCGAGATCGCGGGCGCCGGCCTCGACGTGTTCTCGAGCGAGCCGCCGGCCGACACGCGCCTGACGGCCCTGCCGAATGTGGTGGCCACCCCGCACCTCGGCGCGTCGACCGAGGAGGCGCAGGAGAAGGCGGGCGTCTCGGTCGCGAAGTCGGTCAAGCTCGCGCTCGAGGGCGACCTCGTGCCCGACGCGGTCAATGTGGCGGGGGGCGTGATCGACCCCTTCGTGCGCCCGGGCATCGCCCTGGTCGAGAAGCTCGGCCAGGTGTTCAGCGGGCTGGCGAAGGCCGCCGTCACCAGCCTCGACATCGACGTGCGGGGCGAGCTCGCCGCGTACGACGTCAGCGTCTACCGCCTGGCCGCGCTCAAGGGCATCCTGACGAACGTGGTGAGCGAGAACGTCTCGTACGTCAACGCGCCGCTGTTCGCCGAGCAGCGCGGCATCGAGACCCGCATGACGGTCGAGACCGAGAGCCCCGAGTACCGCAACGTCACGACGCTGCGGGGCACGCTCGCCGACGGCAGCACGCTCAGCGTCTCGGGCACGCTCGCCGGCACCCGCATGGTGCAGAAGATCGTGGGCATCAACGGCTACGAGATCGAGGTGCCCATCGAGAAGCACCACGTCGTGCTGATCTACAAGGACGCGCCCGGCATCGTCGCGATCTACGGCGCGAAGTTCGGCGCCGCGGGCATCAACATCGAGGGCATGCAGGTCGCGCGTGAGCAGGCCGGTCTGGCGCTCAGCATCGTGACGGTCGACCAGCGCGTGCCCGAGGACGTGCTCGAGCAGATCGGCGCCGAGATCGAGGCGACGCTGGTGACGCAGATCGAGATCAGCGAGGCCTGACGCCCCGCCGCCGTGGCCGGACGCGCCCGGATCCGTGTGGGATCCGGGCGCTTCCGCGTGCGCGGTGCCGTCAGTCGCGTGCGGCCGACTCGATCAGCCGGATGAGCGCGGTGAGCTCGGCGCCCCGTGGCACGGGGCCCGGCACGTCGTTCATGAGGGCGGAGTTGACGTAGATGCCGTCGCTCACGAGCATCACGAGGTCCAGGCCGGCCTGATCGCGCACGTGCGGGCGCAGCGCGTCGGCCCACAGTCCGCGCACCCGGGCGAGCTCGGCGGACGCCGCCGAGCTGCCGCCGTGCGCGAGCCTGCCCACCGCGGTGATGGCGCGGTCGAGCGGGAGGCCCACATCGCCGGAGGTCTCGAGGTAGTAGGCGATGGCGCCCTGCGGCGCGGTGCGCACGGCCGTGATGTCGGCATCGGCGAGGGTGCGCAGGCGGGCGAACATGCCCTCCTCGAGTGCCTCTCTCGAACCGAAGTGATACAGCAGCCCGCCCTTTGACACGCCCGCTTCGCGGGCCACCGCCTCGAGCGTTGCGGCGCGCTCACCCTCGTCGATGAGCAGTCGCTCGAACGCGTCGAGCACCTTCTCGCGGGCGTGCGGGGGGCGGCTCATGTGCACCAGCCTCTCATGGGCGCTGCTCGGGTGGTCCCCAGTTACTGCACCAACTGGACGGTATAGTAACCGGCGGAGAGCG
Organism: Microbacterium sp. NPDC096154; assembly: GCF_040302945.1. Classification (NCBI taxonomy): domain Bacteria; kingdom Bacillati; phylum Actinomycetota; class Actinomycetes; order Micrococcales; family Microbacteriaceae; genus Microbacterium; species Microbacterium sp. NPDC096154. Next base: position 17,919 of record NZ_JBEOSM010000006.1, on the reverse strand, counting down.
AGGCACACGATGTCACAGACGATCAGTCAGCAGAGCACCGTCCGGAAGGCCGGATGGCGCGGTTGGACCGCGCTGTGCGCGCTCATGCTGCCGGTGCTGCTGGTCTCGGTGGACAACACCGTGCTGAGCTTCGCCCTCCCAGGGATCTCGGCGGACCTGGCGCCCACGAGCGTGCAGCAGCTGTGGATCATCGACGCGTACTCGCTGGTGCTGGCGGGGCTTCTCGTCACCGCCGGATCGCTGGGTGACCGATTCGGGCGGCGCCGCATGCTGCTGCTGGGCTCGCTGGGATTCGCGGCCGTCTCGGTGCTCGCGGCCTTCGCGCCGAGCGCCGAGCTGCTGATCGCGGCCCGCGCGCTGCTCGGCGTGTTCGGGGCGCTGCTGATGCCCTCGACCCTGTCGCTGCTGCGCAGCATCTTCCTCGATCGCGACGAACGACGCCTGGCCCTGGCCGTGTGGGCGGCGATGTTCTCGGCCGGTGCGGCGCTGGGCCCCATCGTGGGCGGGCTCATCCTCGAGCACTTCTGGTGGGGTGCGGTGTTCCTGCTGGCCATCCCCGTGCTGGTGCCCATGCTCATCCTGGTTCCGCTCGTCGTGCCCGAGAGCCGCGACCCGCGACCAGGGCCCGTGGACATCCGCAGCGTGCTGCTGTCGATGGCCACCATGGTGCCTGTCGTCTACGGCATCAAGGAGATCGCGGTGGCGGGCTTCGGGCACACCGCGCTCGCGCTCTTCGCGATCGGCGCGGCATTCGGATGGCTGTTCGTGCGCCGACAGCTGCGGCTCGAGGTGCCGATGCTCGACATGGCGCTGTTCCGCCGTGCCGGGTTCACAGGGGCGATCCTGGTCAACCTGCTCAGCGTCACGGCGCTGGTCGGTTTCCTCTACTTCGGCGCGCAGCACCTGCAGCTCGTCGTCGGCCTGAGCCCCATGGAATCGGGATTCGTGCTGGTGCCCGGGATGGTCGCGATGATCGTCGCGGGCATCGGCGTCGTCCCGATCGCCCGGCGCCTGCGGGCGTCGGCGGTGGTGCCCGGTGCGCTGGCGTTCTCGCTCGCGGGCTATCTGCTCATCGCGTGGGGAGGGGCCCACGACCTGGGTCTGCTCATCGCGGCGTTCACCGTGCTCGGGATGGGCATCGGCGCGGCCGAGACCGTGGCGACCGAGCTCGTGCTGACCAACTCGCCCGCGGAGAAGGCCGGTGCCGCGAGCGCGGTGTCCGAGACGGCCTACGAGCTCGGGGCGGTGCTAGGCACGTCCATCCTGGGCGGGGTGCTCACCTGGTGGTACCGCTCGGTGCTCGTGCTGCCCGACGGGCTCGGCGCGCAGGCGGCCGCCGCGGCGCGCGAGACGCTCGCCGGGGCCATGGGCGCCGCCGACCGCACGGGCGGCGCGGTGGGAGACGCTCTGCGCCGTGCGGCGGCCGAGGCGTTCGACGGGGGAGTCGTGGTGACCTCGCTGATCGGCGCGGCCCTCGTGGTGATCGCCGCGGTCGTGGCGGCCACTACGCTGGACAGACGCCGGGAGGCCGCGCAGCGCTGACGCCTCTCGCGCCCGAATCGGGCCCGTGCGCGGGCACCCACCCGAGCAGAAGGAGAGTCGATGTCGCGTGTCGTGAAGCTGGCGGTCATCCCCGGCGATGGGATCGGTCCCGAGGTCATCGCCGAGGCGGAGAAGGCGCTCGACGCCGCGACCGCCGGTTCTGAGGTGACGTTCGACAAGACGCGGTTCTCACTCGGAGCGGCGCGGTACCTGGAGACGGGCGACACGCTGACCGACGACGATCTCGACGCGATCAAGGCGCACGACGCCATCCTGCTGGGCGCCGTCGGCGGAGTGCCGGGCGACCCGCGCCTGAAGGACGCCAACATCGAGCGGGGCCTGCTGCTGAAGCTGCGCTTCGAGCTGGACCACTACGTCAACCTGCGACCCTCGAAGCTGTACCCGGGTCAGCCCGGTCCTCTCGCGGCTCCCGGCGACGTCGACTTCGTGGTCGTGCGCGAGGGCACGGAGGGACCCTACGTGGGCAACGGCGGATCCATCCGGCGCGGCACCCCGCACGAGATCGCGAACGAGACGAGCGTGAACACCGCCTACGGCGTCGAGCGCGTCGTCCGCTACGCGTTCGAGCTCGCGGAGCGCCGCTCGAAGCGGCTCACGCTCGTGCACAAGACCAACGTGCTCGTGAACGCCGGAGCACTGTGGCACCGAGTGGTCCAGGAAGTGGCGATTGGCCATCCCGAGGTCGCCGTAGACTACCTGCACGTCGACGCGGCAACGATCTTCCTGGTCACGAACCCCTCTCGCTTCGACGTGATCGTCACCGACAACCTCTTCGGCGACATCCTGACCGACCTGGCCGGCGCCGTCACCGGTGGCATCGGCCTCGCCGCCTCGGGGAACATCAACCCCGACGGCGCCTTCCCCTCGATGTTCGAGCCCGTGCACGGATCGGCGCCCGACATCGCGGGCACCGGCACGGCCGACCCCACGGCCGCCATCGGCTCCATCGCCCTGCTGCTCGATCACCTCGGGCTGCGCGAAGAGGCGGATCGCGTGACGCGCGCGATCGAGGACGACATCAGCGAGCGGGATTCCCAGCCCCGCACCACCACGCAGATCGGCGACGCGATCGCCGCCCGACTGCAGGCGTAACCTGGGCGCACGCGCCCGAAGACAGGACTCTCCATGACCGACACCACCCTCGCCCAGACCGACGCCGCGCTCGCCCCGCTCGAGTTCGCGGTCACGAAGAACCTCGCCGCGAAGTCGCCCGCCGAGCGCGAGCAGATCCTCGCGAACCCGGGCTTCGGCACGCACTTCACCGACCACACGGTCGACATCTGCTGGTCGTCCAAGGGCGGCTGGCACCGCCCGCGCGTGCAGCCCTACGGTCCGATCAGCCTCGACCCGGCGGCCGCCGTGCTGCACTACGGGCAGGAGATCTTCGAGGGCATCAAGGCGTATCGGCACGCCGACGGCGGCATCTACACGTTCCGCCCCGAGCAGAACGCCCTGCGCCTGCAGCGCAGCGCCCGCCGTCTGGCCCTGCCCGAGCTGCCGGTGGAGTACTTCATCCAGTCGCTGCACGAGCTGATCGCCGTCGACGGCGCGTGGGTGCCGTCCGGCGAGGACCAGAGCCTGTACCTGCGCCCGTTCATGTTCGCCAAGGAGGCGTTCCTGGGCGTGCGCCCGGCCAACAAGGTGGCGTACTACGTGATCGCCAGCCCCGCCGGCTCGTACTTCACGGGCGGCGTGAAGCCGGTCAAGATCTGGCTGTCGGAGTCGTACCAGCGCGCCGCGAAGGGCGGCACGGGTGCGGCCAAGACCGGCGGCAACTACGCCGCGAGCCTGCTGCCGCAGTCGGAGGCCTACGAGAACGGCTGCGACCAGGTGGTCTTCCTCGACTCGGACGGCAACATCGAGGAGCTCGGCGGCATGAACGTGCTGTTCGTGAAGAAGGACGGCACGCTCGTCACGCCGGCATCCGACAGCATCCTGGACGGCATCACGCGAAACTCGATCCTCGAGCTCGCGCGTGACCGCGGGCTGACCGTCGAGCAGCGACCGGTGTCGCTCGCCGAGTGGCGCGAGGGCGTCGCCTCGGGCGACATCACCGAGGTGTTCGCCTGCGGCACCGCCGCCGTGATCACGCCCATCGGAGCGCTGAAGGGCGCCGGGTTCGAGGACGAGCAGCCCGTCGGCGAGCTCGCGCTGTCGCTGCGCGAGGAGCTCACCGACATCCAGTACGGCCGCCGAGAGGACACGCGCGGCTGGCTGCACAAGCTCGACTGAGCCGCTCCCCGTCCTTCGTCTCGCGTCGCACGTGCAGGGGGCGGTTCCCCGAGAAGGGGAACCGCCCCCTGCACGTGGCTAGGCTGGGCGGGTGAAGATCGCCCGGTTCAGCCACAACGACACCATCCGTTTCGGCATCCTCGACGACACCGATCTGGTGGTGCTGGCGGGCGACCCGATGTTCGCGGGATTCGAGACCACGGGCGAGCGGGTGCCCCTCGCGGATGCGGCGCTCCTGGCGCCGGTCATCCCGCGGTCGAAGGTGGTGTGCGTCGGTCGCAACTACCGCGACCACGCCGCCGAGCTGGGCAACGACGTGCCGCAGCAGCCCATGCTGTTCTTCAAGCCCAACACCGCGGTCATCGGCCCGGGTGACACGATCGTGCGCCCGCCCCAGACGCAGGACACGCAGTGGGAGGGCGAGCTGGCCGTCGTGATCGGCCGCATCGCCAAGAACGTCAAGGCCGAGAACGCGCTCGACTACGTCTTCGGCTACACGGCCGCGAACGATGTGACGGCCCGCGACCTGCAGAAGCCCGACGGACAGTGGGCGCGCGCCAAGGGCTTCGACACGTTCTGCCCGCTCGGCCCTGTGATCGAGACCGACTTCGACTACACGAGGGGCGAGGTCATCACGCGCCTCAACGGCGAGGTGCGCCAGCAGGCGCCGTTCACCGACATGATCTTCGACATCCCCTTCCTGATCGAGTACGCCTCGGCCGCGTTCACGCTGCTGCCGGGCGATGTCCTGCTCACGGGCACGCCCGCGGGCGTCGGGCCGTTCCAGGCGGGCGACACGGTCGAGGTCGAGATCCCCGGCCTGGGCGTGCTGCGCAACACCGCTCGCGACGCTCTCGTGGCCTGACATGACAGGCGCCGCGGGCTCCGTCGCGGAGCCGGGCATCCAGGAGGTCGCCCGCATCCAGGCGCGCACCGTGCGAGTGCTGGCGGCCGGTCAGGTGCTCGGCGGCGTGGCGTTCGGCGCGACGGTGTCGCTGGGGGCGCTCCTGGCCGCCGATCTTTCCGGACAGGAGTCGCTGTCGGGCTTCGCCACGGCGTCGGTGACGCTGGGGGCCGCTCTGTGCGCCATCCCGCTCGCGCGACTGGCCGGCGCGCGTGGCCGGCGTTTCGCGCTCACGCTCGGCAACCTCTTCGCCCTCGTCGGCATCGCCACGGTGATCACGGCTGCGGCCATCCGGTCGTTCCCGCTGCTGCTCGTCGGGGTCGTGCTGATCGGCGCGGGCAACGCCGGCAACCTGCAGTCTCGCTTCGCCGCGACCGATCTCGCAGTGCCGCAGCGGCGCGGTCGCGACCTCGGCGCCGTGGTGTGGGCGACGACGGTCGGCGGCGTCCTCGGACCGCTGCTCCTGACGCCCGGTGAGGCGCTCGGCGCGGTCGTGGGCATGCCGCCGCTGACCGGCGCCTATCTGTTCTCGATCATCGCGCAGCTGGCGGCGCTGACGCTCTACCTGGTCGCGCTGCGGCCTGACCCCCTGACGCTCGCGCAGCGCCTCGCCCGTGCGGCGGCGTCGTCCGGGCCTGCGATCACGGAGGCCGATCGGCCCGTCGCGGCGCGCTACGCGATCTTCGCGGTCGCCGCGTCGCACGTCGTGATGGCGTCCGTGATGGCCATGACCCCCGTGCACCTGTCTCACCTCGCCGTCGGTGCGGCTGCGGGGCACGCCGCCCATGGCGGTGACGGGGCGGCCTCGACGAGCGTCACGCTGCTCGTCGGCACGACGATCGCGCTGCACGTGCTCGGGATGTACGGCGCCTCGCCCTTGTTCGGCTATCTCGCCGACAGGATCGGCCGCGTCCCGACGGTGCTCGTGGGCCAGGGGCTGCTGGTGGCCGCGCTGCTGACGGCGGCGCTGTGGCCCACGGTGCAGGCGGCGGTGGTCGTGGCACTGTTCCTCCTGGGCTTGGGGTGGAGCGCCGCGACGGTCGCCGGCTCGGCGCTGCTCACCGAGAGCACGCCGGTCGCCCAGCGCCCGCGGCGCCAGGGCTTGAGCGACACCACGATGACGGCATCGGCCGCGCTCGGCGCGGTGCTGGCGGGCCTGGTGCTCGGGTGGGCCGGCTACGGCACGCTCGCGCTGCTCGCCCTGGCCCTCGTCCTCGCCACCATCGTCCTGTCTCCGCTGGGCCGCCGGTGAGGCGTCCCGCGAGACGAGCGCGGGTGGTGCGCAGGCGCGGGAACTAAGCTGGATCCGATGTCTTCTGCACCCGATCCCCGCACCACGACCGCGACCGGCGCCGATGTGCGCGTGCGGTTCTGCCCGTCGCCCACCGGCCTTCCGCACGTCGGCCTCGTCCGCACCGCCCTGTTCAACTGGGCGTACGCGCGCCATCACGGCGGCAAGCTCGTCTTCCGCATCGAGGACACCGACGCCGCGCGCGACAGCGAGGAGAGCTACCAGCAGCTGCTCGATGCGCTGCGCTGGCTGCACATCGACTGGGACGAGGGCGTCGAGGTCGGCGGCCCGCACGCGCCGTACCGCCAGTCGCAGCGCCACGACATCTACCGCGAGGTGCTCGACAAGCTGATCGCGAGCGGCGCCGTGTACGAGAGCTTCTCGACGGCGGAGGAGATCGACGCCCGCAACGAGGCCAACGGGCGCGCCAAGCAGCTCGGCTACGACAACCACGACCGCGACCTGACCGACGAGCAGAAGGCCGCTTTCCGCGCCGAGGGGCGCCAGCCCGCGCTGCGCCTGCGCGTGCCCGACGAGGATCTGACCTATGTCGACTTGATCCGCGGCGAGGTGACGTTCCCGGCCGGCTCGTTCCCGGACTACGTGATCGTGCGCCCGAACGGCGTGCCGCTGTACACGTTCGTGAACCCGGTCGACGACGCGCTCATGGGCATCACGCACGTGCTGCGCGGCGAGGACCTGATGCCGTCCACCGCGCGCCAGCTGGTCCTGTATCGTGCGCTGATCGACGCGGGCATCACGACCTTCATCCCGCGCTTCGGTCACATGCCGCTCGTGCTGGGCGACGGCACCAAGAAGCTGTCGAAGCGCGATCCACGCGCCGACCTCTTCCTGCAGCGCGAGAAGGGCTTCATCCACGAGGGCCTGCTCAACTACCTGGCGCTGCTCGGCTGGTCGATCGGCCCCGACCGCGACGTGTTCTCGCTCGACGAGTTCGTCGCGGCGTTCGATATCGCCGATGTCAACCCGAACCCGGCCCGCTTCGATCAGAAGAAGGCCGAGTCGATCAACGGCGACCACATCCGGATGCTCGAGCCGGAGGACTTCGCCGCCCGCATCACGCCGTACCTGATCACGGCCGGTGTGGTGGGGGAGAACCCGACCGACGAGCAGAAGGCCCTGATCTCGGCCGCCGCGCCGCTCATCCAGGAGCGCCTGCCGCTGCTGGGCGACGCGCCAGGCCTGCTCGGCTTCCTCTTCGTCGACGAGGTCGCCTACGACGACGACGCGATCGCGGGCCTGCCCGACAATGCCGCCGAGGTGCTGAACGCGTGCATCGCGGCTCTGCAGCCGGTGCCGGCGGACGGGTTCCGTGCCGCCGAGATCCAGGGCGCGATGTCGGCCGCCCTGATCGACGGGCTCGGGCTCAAGCCGCGCGTGGCCTACGGCCCGCCGCGCGTCGCGATCTCGGGTCGCCGCGTCTCGCCCCCGCTGTTCGAGTCCATGGAGCTGCTGGGCAAGGAGGCGTCGATCCGCCGCCTCCAGGCGCTGGTCGAGAAGCTCGCCGGCTGACGCGACACGCCATGGTGCGGCGTCCGGTTTGGCCGCTCCCGAGTCGTCGGGTAAGCTAGACCCTCGGTACGGCTTCGGCCGGATGCCTCTTGGGGTATGGTGTAATTGGCAACACGGCTGATTCTGGTTCAGTTGTTCTTGGTTCGAGTCCAGGTACCCCAGCTTGAAGAAAACCCCCGCTCCTGCGGGGGTTTTCTCGTTCGCGGCGCGGATTGCCAGTACGTCTCCCGCCACGGGCGGACGCCGACTGGCGGCCGACGTCGTGCCGGCGAAGCCTCACTCCTCCTCGAGCTTGAGAGCGACCCCGAGCGCGAACAGCGTCGGCGCCCACTCGCCGACGAAGAGGCCCCAGCGGTCGGACTGCGAGCGGGGGTTGTCCTTGCCCTGCGACAGGAGCCACGACACGACCGACAGGCCGATCGAGAGGAAGGCTCCGAGGTAGGCGTGGCTGCTGCGCACCCCCCATCGCCGGAGCATCGCCACGGGGTTCAGGCGGGAGGTCGTCGCCATCTCGGTCTGAACCATGTTCTTCATCTCACTGCTGGACATCGGTACTCCTCATGAGCGTCACGGACGGGCTGGGGCTTGAGCCTGTGCCCGCGCGGGAGCGCGAGGAAGAGGGTTGACGGGCCCCGCTCCACGAGCGAGCATGCAGCGCCGGGCGCGTTGAGAGCCGGTGCTTGCCGCGAGTGTCGGCAAGAGGGGACAACTCGCGGAAACGGGGTCGACGCTTGCCGCGAGGTGTCGGTAAGAGGGGACAACTCGCGGAAAGAGCGGAGCGCCGGGGCGGTCTCAGGCGGAGACGCGCTCCCAGCGGTCGCCGCCGGATGCCGCGGCGACCTCGAGCGCGCCGTCGGCCGCGCGGACGAGCCGGTCGAGGTTGTACCCGGCGTCGGAGACCGACGCCCAGCCGACGCTCGCCGAGAGCTGCACCGTGGCGCCGGCATCGCTGTCCATCGACACGACGTCTTGCAGCAGCCCGCGCACCTGTTCGCGCAGCACCTCGGTCGCCCGGGGCACGAGCACCACGAGCCATCCGGGCGCGCGGTGGCCGATGTCCGCTTCGGCGGGAAAGGCCCGGCGCACGCGACGCTCGAACGCCTCGGCGAGGTCGTCGAAGGCCGTCTCGCCCCACGCCTGGCGCAGATCCGCGGTGTCGTCGAGCCGCACGCTCAGCAGGGACCAGGAACGCTCGCCGTGTTCTCGTGCGCGCGAGAGCCGGTCCTGCGCGACGATGGAGAAGTGGTACCAGTGGGCGGGGTCGTGCCGCTCGTGCGATGCCGACCGCTGGGCGAGCCACAGCAGCGTCACGAGCGATGCGACGACGTTGACGATCATCCCGACCGTGTTCACGTTGCGCGTGAGGGTGAGGTCCTGCGATCCATGCGCCGGCAGCAGCAGCACGATCGTGTTCACGACGGCGATCAGCACGAACGCGATCGAGACGACGATGAGCGGGATGAGCATCCGCTGCCGCCGTTCCGGGATGCGGGTCAGCTCGATCACCGTCAAGGCGGGGAAGACGCCCGCTGCGAGATACACCAGGCGGAAGGCGATGGCGAACGGATCGCCGTCGGGAACGGTCGCCAGGACGATGGCCGACAGCCCGCCCACCGGGATGATGAGCCACGAATGCGGCCGCACCCCGCGCCATGCGCGCAGGCCCGACCAGATCAGGACGCACGGCGAGAGCATCGCGCCGAGCGTCGCGCGTCGCAGCGTCTCGAGGTCCAGCTGCGCCGCGGCGGTCGTCAGTGACGCGCACACGAGCGCGACCAGGAAGGCCAGAGACCACAAGAGGGTCGACCGCGTGGGCCGCGGCAGGAACCCGAGCGAGACCATCAGGACGAACGCCAGGGTCGCCGTGGTGATCTGGGGGAGGCCGAAGTCGGTGTAGACGGTCGTCATGCGGGGGCCTCCACCTTCGACGCGGGCAAGCACAGGGTCACGGTGGTGCCGGTGCCGAGGTCGCTCGCGACCTCGAGGGTGCCTTCGTGCGCTGAGACGATCTCGCGGGCGATGCCCATGCCCAGGCCCGTGCCGGGGGCTCGGCTCTCCAGTGCGGTGCCGGCGCGGAAGTACGGGTCGAACACGTGGGGGAGATCCTCGGGCGCGATGCCGATGCCCGTGTCGGAGAGCTCGACGGTCGCGCGGTCGCCGTCGACCCCGCACACGACGCGTACGAGGCCGTCGCGCGGCGTGTACTTGATCGCGTTGCTGACGAGGTTGTCGATCACCTGGCGCAGCCGGAACCCGTCACCTGCGACCGGCAGCGGGACCGGCGCCTCCAGTCGCACGTCGACGCCGCGCGCGGCGGCGGCCGGGGCGAACGACTCGAGCGAGCTCTCGACGATCGAACGCAGGTCGACCGCAGCCTTCTCGCGGTCGGGAGCCGGTCCCGCCGGCCGTTGCAGCACCTCGGCGAGCATCCGCTCCATCCGCTCGCCCGCCCGATGGATCGTCTCGAACTTGCGGCGGATCGCGGTCGGCACGCCGTACTGCTCGAGACCCAGCTCGGCGTGGCCGATGACGGCCGTGAGGGGATTGCGCAGTTCGTGCGACACGACCGACGCGATCTGCTGCCGCGCCCGCTCCGACTCGATCAGCGCCGTCACGTCGTGCACGATCAGGATGCGCGACGGCGGTTCGGTCTCGCCGCCGTCGACCAGGCGGGAAGCGACCGACAGGGCTCGCCAGTTGCCCGCTGCGTCGAACAGCCACACGCGTTCGTCGTCGAACGCCTCGCCCGCCGCGGCGCGCACGAGCGGCCGGGCCTGCTCGGGCAGAGCGCGTCCCTCGCGCTCGAAGTACTCGACGGCGCGCGCGGGATGGGAAGGGTCGCCCGGATCGATGCCGTACAGCCGCGCGTACGTGTCGTTCACCGCGAGCAGCTCGCCGTGCGCCGACAGGCGCACGATGCCGACGTCGATGGCGTTCAGCATGAGGGAGACGCTGCGCTCCTGCTCGCTGACCCGCTCGAGCGTGTTCTGCATGCGCGCCGTCTGGCCGCGCAGCAGGCGCTTGAAGGCGCGGGTCTGCCGCGCCGTCGCATGCGCCGTGAGGCCGATGAACGTCAGGCACAGCGTCACGATGGTCACGCGCAGCGCGACCGTGTCGCTGCCGCCCGACAGCGTCGCGTCCGCGAGCATGATGGCCACGATCATCGACAGCCCCGACGCGAGGGCCCCCAGCGAGAAGTGCGTCGCCAGCCAGGTGACGGGGAACACCCACAGGAAGCTGAGGCGCAGGTCGTCGGCCGCCGCCATCAGGCCGATGCCGACGAGATCGACGAGCGGGATCACCAGCACGACGTCTCGCGACAGGCGCCGCCACGGCGACGCCAGAGCGACCATGGTGATGCCCAGGATGACCGCCACGCCGGTGGTGAACGTCCAGCTGGTGATGCGACCCGGTGTGAGCGCCTGCACCACCAGGGACGTCACGACGACGCTGGCCGCGAGTGCCAGCTGCGTGAGCCAGATCGAGCGCGTGCGCGCGTCGGGCGTGCGCCGGTGTGAGCCCGTGGTCGCCGCATCGTGCGCCGCCGTCGCGCGCACGGTGCTGGAGATCATGTCGCGATCCTACGGTTCAGGCGCTCGTTCGCCGGGAACGATCCGGTCTCGCATCCGCCACTCCCTGGGAGCCGCCGGCCGCACGGCCTCCGGCGCGGCGCCCCGGCGCCTGCTTGAATGAGCGCGTGCACGACGTCACCGAGCTCGCCGAGCTGCGTCGGCGTGCCTACGGTCCGCACGCCGACCTCGATGCGGCGGGCTTCGCACGACTGCAGGCGCTGGAGGAGGCGGCGCGCGGGGAGGCGGCGCGGGGACAGGCGGCGCCGGGGGCAGCCCCGTCCGCGCACGGGGCGCCCGCCGTGGCGGGAGTCGTGGGCGTGCCGGCGACGCCGCGGCCTGCGGACGAGCCTCACGCCGTGGCCGCAGGGGAGGGCGTGCAGGCCGCGGCCGTGCCGGATGAGGGGCGTGAGCCGTCCGGCACGGATGGTCGCACGACGCCCTGGCGCTGGGCCGTGGCCGGCCTCACGGCCGGAGCGCTGCTCGCCGGCGGCCTGGCCACGGTCTTGGCGCTGTCCGCACCAGGCGGGCGAGGGATGGACCAGATCCGGCTCGAGGTCGTGAGCGAGGATCGGGAGGCGGTCGACTGGGCGCCCCGCGATGCGCGTCTGCACGCTTCCTACGAGAGCATCGACGTGCGGTCGTGGGACCAGGGCGAGGGGCAGCGGTGCCTGGGCATCGGCGTGCTGAACCGCCCACGCGACTACGTCAACGCGTTCTGCGTGCCGGATCCGCTGACGCCGATCCTCGACGTGTTCGTCGTGGGAAGCGGGCTCGGGGGAGGCTATCCCTTCACGTCCGAGTCCATGGGCGGGCTGCCCGACGGCACGGTCATCCGACTCGAGCTCGTGGGCGACGTGGTGCATGTGAGCATCGCCGAGCCCGTGCAGCCGACGCCGACGGCCTAGCCGTCAGATCTCGAGGCTGTCCCCGGGATCGAGCGGATGGAACGAGCCGCCGTTCTGCTCGGTCGCCCACTGCAGCCGGCTGAGGTGCATCCGGCGGCCCGTCACCGACAGCGTCATGTCGTGCGTGCCGAACGCGCGTGTGGGCTTCACATCGAGCACGAAGTCCATCGCGTCCCCCAGGCGCAGCCAGGGCCCGCCGACAGGCACGGCCAGCGTGCCCACCGCGACGCCCTCCGGCACGGCGTACGAATCGCCGGGGTAGTAGAGCTCGTCGTTGACGAGGACGCCGACGTTATCGACGATCGGGAGGCTCGAGTGGATCTGCTCGTGCGCGCCGCCGAAGAAGCGCAGCGTGAACGGCCCGACCTCGATCACGTCGCCCGGCAGCACCACGGCGGGCAGGTGGTCCTCGATCGCCGTCGCGACCGCGGCGGTCGTGTAGATCGGCACATCCGGCGCCGCGGTGAAGATGCGCGCGAGCTGCTCGGGCGTCCAGTGGTCGGCGTGCTCGTGGGTGATGACGATCGCGTCGAGCGTGTGAAGGTCGGAGAGCGGCGACGTGAACGATCCCGGGTCGATGAGCAGCGTGCGGCCCTCGGCGTCGACGCGGAGTGCGGCATGTTCGTGCTTCGTGATGCGCATGGCTCGAGTCAACCATCCGCGGGCTTCCGTCGAGCGGATCGGCCCCATCCTGCGGGCGTCGGGGTGCGACACGCGCGGGATGCGTCGCGATGGCGCCCCGATTTGTTCACCGCCCGGATGTCGTGTCATACTCTTTGAGTTGCCGGAAACGGGAACGGAGATCCGGAAAGGATCTCACAGCACGGCCCCATCGTATAGCGGCCTAGTACGCTGGCCTCTCACGCCGGTAACGCGGGTTCGAATCCCGCTGGGGTCACATTCAGCCGAGGCCCGGATCGAAAGATCCGGGCCTCGGCTTTTGTGGTTTCACGGCGGGGCGCCCCGGCGGGCGCCCGCCGTGAAACGCCGGCGGTGCGGCGCACGTCAGCCCTTCGCGCGGCCCCCCAGGATGCGCGCGCGCACCTCCCGCCGCAGCACCTTGCCGATGAGCGAGCGCGGAAGGTCGTCCATCTCGACGAAGCGCCGCGGGATCTTGTAGTCCGCCAGCGTGGCGCGGCAGTGCTCGCGCAGGGCCGCGACGTCGAGGAGTGCGCCGTCGTTCAGCACGACCGCTGCGGCGACCGCCTCTGTGCCATCGCCTCGGGGCACGGCGACGACGGCCGCCTCGGCGACGTCGGGGTGCGCCTCGAGCGTCTGCTCGATCTCGCTCGGCGTCACGTTGAAACCGCCCGTGATGATGATCTCCTTGAGGCGGTCGACGATCGTGACGAAGCCGTCGCCCGAGACCGTCACGATGTCGCCGGTGCGCAGCCAGCCGCCCGGCAGCAGCGTCGCAGCCGTCTCCTCGGGGCGCTTCCAGTACCCCTGGAACACCTGCGGGCCGCGCACGAGCAGTTCGCCCCGTTCGCCCACCGGCACGTCGGCCGACGGGTCTTCGGGGTCGACGACACGGATCTCGGTGCTCGGGAAGGGCACCCCCACCGCGCCGGGGCGGCGCTTGGGACCGAACGGGTTGCCGAGGGCGACCGGGGAGGCCTCGGTCATGCCGTAGCCCTCGATGAGCAGGCCTCCGGTGAGCTTCTCCCACCTCTCCACCGTGGCGAGGGGCAGACTCATCGCCCCCGAGATCGAGTACCGCACGGTCGACAGGTCGAGGCGGCCCTGGGAGGCCGCTCGCGCCAACTGGTCGTAGATCGGCGGCACGGCCGGCAGGAAGGTCGGCGGGCTCTTGCGGGCCGCGTCCTCGACGAGCCCCAGGTCGAACGTCGGGAACAGCACGAGCCTCGCGCCGATCGCAATGGCGAAGGTCAGGCACAGCGTGAGGCCGTAGGCGTGGAAAAGCGGCAGCACGCCGTAGAAGGTCTCATCGCCCGGGCGCAGTCCGGGCACCCATGCTTCGCCCTGCATCGCGTTTGCGCGCAGATTGCGGTGCGTGAGGATCGCGCCCTTGGGGGCGCCGGTGGTGCCGCTGGTGTACTGCAGCAGCGCGACGTCCCGCACCGTCGGAGCGGGCGTCGAGCCGGGCAGTCGTCCCGCCCGGGCGAGGGCCCGCCACGGGAGCACACCCGCGGCGGCGGGGCGTGCGGTGAGCTTGGAGCGGGCCTCGCGCGCCTTCGCCACGGGCAGTGCGAGCGCGATGCGCTTCGCCAGAGGCAGCGCCTCGGTCAGATCGACGGCGACGATCACGCCGGGGCGCACGTCGGCCGGGAGCGCGGCCACGGTGTCGGCCACCTTGTCCCACGCGATCGCGTGACGCGCGCCGTGGTCCTCGAACTGCCGGCGCAGCTCGTCGGACGTGTACAGCGGGTTGTGCTCGACCACGATCGCCCCCAGTCGCAGCGTCGCGTAGAAGGCCACGACGTGCTGGGGACAGTTCGGCAGGATGATCGCCACGCGGTCGCCCGGACCGACTCCCTGCCGACGCAGGCCCTCCGCCACACGCTCGACCGCGGCGCCGAGGTCGCGATACGACGTCACCGCGCCGAAGAACTCGAGAGCCGGCTTGCCGCCGAATCGCGCCACGCTCGCATCCAGCATGTCGACGAGCGTCTGCGACACCTCATCGATGTCGGCGGGCACGCCCTCCGCATAGGCCGACAGCCAGGGCTTCGATGCGTACGGATGAGACGGGGCCACGGGTGCTCCTCGGATCGGCGGTCGGTCGTGCGACAGCGGGCCCGAGGCGGTGTGGATGCGCGAAGAGGGGGGAGGAGCATCCATCGCCGAGAGGACCCGGCATATCAGGATAGGTCGCCCGCCCGGGGGTGCGTCCTGCGGCGGGGCGCGGTGGGCCCGAGAGGCGGTCACTCCTCAGCGGCTCTGCGCCGGCGCGCCGCGCGTCTCACCGCCCACACGATCAGCCACGTCAGGCCGAGGACGCCGAGCCAGGGCAGCAGGAATCCCACGCCGACCACGACGCCGTTCAGCGTGGCGAGCAGCCCGTTCCAGCCCGCCGTGAGGCCGTCGCCGAAGCCCGCCGGATCGGGCTCCACGCGCGGCGCGTCGCTGAGCAGCGAGATCGAGAGCGTCGACATGGCGATCTGTCCCTCGAGCGACTCGAGCTGGCGTTCGAGCGATTCCAGATCCGCTTGGCGCTCCGACAGGGTGCCCTCGACGTTCACCAGCTCGCCGACGCTGCCCGAGGCAGCGAGCAGCTCGGTGAGCCGCTCGACCGACGCCCGCGCGGCGTCGATGCGTGCCCGCAGATCGACGGCCTGCGCCGTGACGTCCTGCGTCGCCACCCGCGTGCTCGTGACCTCGCCGATGTCGGCGAGGCGGCCCATCACGGCGTCGAGGGCATCCGCAGGGACGCGGATGGCCACGTACCCGCCGTCGTGCGGCACGGGGACGGGGACCGCGTCGCCCGTCCGCTCCAGGGGGCTGAGCGCGCCGTCGGCGCCGATCGAGAGCTGCTCGACCCATCCCGCGTGCTCGCCCGCGAGCCGCACGATGGCGTCGGCCGCCGACGCCGCGTCATCGACCACGACGCTCGCCGTTCCGGTGCGGATCACCTCGCGCTCGGCCAGCGCCGCCTCGTCGGAGCCCTCCGCTTCGGACCCGACCCCTGCCTCGGCGCTGCCGGAGGTCGGGCCGTCGGCCAGTGCGTCCCATCCGGCATCCGCGCCGGCGCCTCGATCGGCCGCCCCGTCGGGGGCCGCGTCGGGCGCTACCGCGCTCGACTCTGCGGCGCCGACCGATGTCGAGCCGCTCCCGCCGCCGAGCCCCTGCAGCACCGAGGGCGAGATCACGGCCGCGACAGCCAGGATCGCCGCAGCGACCGCCACGGTCGACCACAGTCGGCGACGGCGGTGTGCGGCGGCGGAGCGCGATGCCCGATCGGCCGCGATCGCGTCGAACACGCGCGCCTCGATGCTCTCGAGCGTCGCCTCCGGAACATCCGGCAGCGACTCGATCCTGCTGTCATCCGCGCTCATCGCGCTTCCTCCCACACCTCGTCGTCCCGGGCGACGATCCGCAGTCTCGAGCGGATCCGGGAGAGACGATTGCGCACGACGCCGTGGGCGACGCCCAGTTCGTCGGCCGCGGCCTGATACGCGTATCCCTCGCCCACGCAGAGGCGGAAGATGCGCTGGTCGAGCGGGCTGAGCCCCGCGACGGCGCGCAGGATGCGATCGACCAGGTCGGCGTCGATCACCTGCTGCGCGACGTCGACCCCATCGGGGGCGTGCTCGTCGAGCTCGTCCGTCTCGGCGCGGCGGCGTGAGCGCAGCCGATTGGCCGCCTGGAACCGGCAGATCGTCGCGAGCCACGGCAGCAGCGACTCGCCCGCCAGCTCCAGCCCCGGCAGCTTGCGCCACGCGACCACGAACGTCTCCTGCGTCACGTCCTCCGCGTCCGCCACCGAACGCAGCAGGCCGTGGGCGATCCAGAAGACCGGCCGGGCATGGCGGCGATACAGCTGGCGGAACGCGTGCTCGCTCCCGTCGGCCGCTCGCGCGACCAGCGCCGCGTCGCTGACGTCGCTCATCCCACCTCGCCCTGGATCTCGGAGCCCGGGCGGGCTCCTCTCGTCTCTCACCCTGTCAGTGTCGCGGCCGGCGGGATCGTCTCGAATCGGCATCGACGCGGCCGGGACCGCGGCACGCCGCGCCCGGCGGTGGCGCTCCCGCGCCCCGGGCCGTAGCGCGCGCGAAGGACTTGTGTGAATATTCACTGAAGACAGCAGACACGTCCAGAACGCCAGGCACCGACCGATCCGGTGGGCGGGCGGCGGCCCCACCGGGAGTGTGCATGACGAACGACCGAGAGCCGGGCCCCGTGATCCGGCGGTTCCGCACGCAGCGGGGCATCACGCTGCGTGCCGTCGCCGAGGCGACGGGGCTGTCGGAGAGCTTCCTGAGCCAGTTCGAGCGCGGCATGTCGGCGGCGAGCGTGCGCTCGCTTCGCCTGATCACGGACGCTCTCGGCGTGGGGTTCACCGAGCTCTTCCACGGTGGCGAGGACGGCAGCGGTCGCGTGATCCGGGCGGACGCGCGTGCCACCGTGCCGTTCGGGGACGACGCGACCAAGCAGATCGTCACACCGCGTCTGCTGGAGAGCATCGAGGTGCTGCAGGTCGAGTTCGCGCCCGGCGGGTCGACCGGCGAGGAGCCGTTCGCGCACGGCCCCAGCGACGAGGTTCTCATCGTGCAGCAGGGCGCGATGCTCGTCGAGCTGGGCGACGAACGCCACCTGCTCGAGGCGGGTGACTCCATCACGTTCCGCAGCGAGGTGCCGCACCGGGTCGCACATGCAGCGGGGGACGTCGCCCGCGCGTACTGGATCGTGACTCCCGCCGGGCACTGAGCTCAGGCGAGCCCGGACGCGAACACCCCCGTCGCACGACGGCACAGGTCCGAAGGTACAGACCCCGACGGCACAGGTCCGAAGGTACAGAGAGAGGACAGCAGTGACCCCATACTCCGGCATCGAACCGGGCCACATCGATCCGGGCGGCATCGAACCAGGCGGCGTTCCATCGGGCCGTGTCCCTGCGGGCGACGACCCGCAGGCGCGCCCGACCGGCGCGGACGCTCTCGTCGGTCAGCTGGCCCGGGAAGGCGTCGACACGGTCTTCGGCATCCCGGGGCTGCAGATCTACGGCATCGTCGACGCACTCGGAAGGTCGGCCTCGCCCATGCGCTTCGTGGTGACGCGCCACGAGCAGTCCGCCGCGTACATGGCCGACGGCTTCGCGCGCGTGGGCGGCGGGATCGGGGTCTTCACGGTCGTGCCGGGACCGGGAGTGCTGAATACCTTCGCCGCGCTCGCCACGAGAGGACCTCGTCGCGCGTCCAGTGCCCCTCGCGGATGAGGCGCGGGATGACGTAGCGGTCG